>JAZKGS010000001.1:0-23404 GCA_040385805.1 Pseudomonadota bacterium
ACCGACAACCGCCGGATGTCGCCGCATAGTGTCCGCGCCTATCACGCGACGGCAGATCGGCTGGCCGGTTTTCTTCAGCTCCATTGGGGCAGCGAGATCACCCGCGAAACCTTGCGCAAAATTTCGTCAGCGGACATGCGCGCATTTCTGGCCGACCGGCGCGGCGATGGCCTGACCAATCGGTCGACAGCGCGTGAACTGTCGGCAACACGGCATTTCCTGCGCTTTGCCTTGGGCGATGATGTCACCCTGCCCGTCATGAAGGGCCCGCGCGTGCAGCGCAGCCTGCCACGCCCGGTGAACCCCGATGATGTTTTGGCGCTGGCCGATGACGTCGCCGAAAACGCTACCGCCGGCTGGGTCGGCGCGCGCGATTGGGCGTTGCTATTGCTGCTCTACGGCAGCGGCCTGCGCGTGAGCGAAGCGACTGGCCTGATGGGCGATATCTTGCCGCTTGGCAGCACATTGCGCGTTACCGGCAAGCGCAACAAGACGCGCATCGTGCCTTTGTTGGAGCAGGTCAGAACCGCCATTCAGGAATATCTGGCGCTCTGCCCTCATCCCGTCAGCGCCGACCAGCCATTGTTTCGCGGGGCGCGCGGCGGGCCATTATCGCCAGCTCTCGTCCGCCGCGCGGTTCAGGGCGCACGGACGCGATTGGGCTTGTCCGACCGCACCACCCCGCACGCGCTGCGCCACAGCTTTGCCACGCATTTGCTGGCGGGCGGCGCGGACTTGCGCAGCCTTCAGGAATTATTGGGCCATGCGAGCCTGTCGTCGACTCAAGTTTATACCGCCGTCGACACCGCTATGCTTCTGGATGAGTATCAGAACGCGCATCCACGGGCTTAGGCACGGGCTTAGGCACGGGCTTAGATTTCCAGCGCACGAGCCGCCAAACATAGGTCACGACGATCCCCGCGATCACTAAAGTCGATAGTGGCCCAAGCCATTTTTCGACATCGTCGAATTGCGACCCCAGGAAATAGCCAGCACAGGCCAAGGCCGCAGTCCAACCCGCCGTTCCAATCGTCGAGAAGATCATGAAGCGCCGAAACGTCATGCCGAACAAGCCAGCCGGAATCGAGATCAGCGAACGTAACGTCGGTAGCATCCGCGCGAACAAGACGATGATCGAGCCATGCTTGCGGAACAGACTGTGGCCACGTTCAACCTCGTCCCAATCGAGCGTCAGCCAACGGCTGTAGCGGTCGATGAAGATATGCATCCGTGCTTCACCAAATTTGATCGCGACCCAATACCACATCCAGTTTCCAAGCATTGCGCCCGCCGTTCCGGCCGCAATGGTCCCGGCAAGGTTCATATTGCCCCGCGCGGAGGAGACACCAGCCACGGTCATGATGATTTCGGAAGGTATCGGCGGGAACACGGTTTCGAGCAGCATGAGGAGCGCCACGCCCCAATAATGGCCCCATTCGACCAGGCGAATGATCCAGTCTTCCATTATTTCTGCCCCGACAATTTGCGTTCAATCACTTCGAGAATACGCGATGGCGTGTCCGTGCCGTTGAAGCGGTCAATCGCGACAATTCCGGTTGGCGAGGTTACGTTGATTTCGGTCAGCCACTGCCCGCCAATGACGTCGATGCCGACGTAGATCAGACCAAGTTCCTTCAACCGCGGTCCCATCGCGGCGCAGATTTCAAGTTCACGCGCAGTCAGCTCCGTCGACTCCGCGCTGCCACCAACCGCAAGGTTTGAGCGAAACTCGCCCTCGCCCGGACGGCGGTTGATTGCGCCTGTGACTTCGCCGTCGATCATCACGATGCGCTTGTCGCCAAGCGCCACATCGGGAAGGAACGGCTGCACCATATGCGGCTCAGGCCAGGTGTTATTGAACACTTCGAACAAGGCGCCAAGGTTGCTGCCATCGGCATCAATACGGAAAATGGCTTTGCCGCCATTGCCGTGCAGCGGCTTTACGACCACCGCGCCATGTTGTTTTTGAAAGTCGCGCACTTCATCTGCCGACCGCGTGATGATCGTCGGCGGCATATATTGCCGATAATCGAGCACCATGACTTTTTCCGGCGCATTACGGACGCTGGCGGGGTTGTTGACGACTAAAGTCTCATGCTCGATGCGCTCAAGCAGATGCGTCGCCGTGATATAGCCGACATGAAATGGCGGATCTTGGCGCATCAGCACCACGTCGATGTCCGTGCCCAAGTCGATCTTCTTTGGGCTGCCAAAACGATAATGTGCGCCTTCGACCCGCTGGAGGTCATGCACCGGGTGCGCCCACGCCGTAAGCCGGTCATTGGCATCCAGCGTCAGCGAGCCAACATCATAATGCCAGATGTCATAACCACGCGCTTGCCCAGCGAGCATCAGCGCAAAGCTGGAATCGCCCGTGATATTGATGCCGTCCATCGGGTCCATCTGGACCGCCATTTTAATTGCCATTCGCGAGTTCCTATCCGTGCCAGACATTGGGCAAATGGTTCGGCCAGCGCCATGGTGCAACCATAATCACATCAATCTGCATATTTTCACATTTATTGCCATATTTGGGGAGCAGAATTTCCGCCGCAGCCGCCACGCGGCGTAAGCGTGTGGCATCAATTGCTGTCGCAAGGTCAACGGTCTTCGTCCGGGCCTTCACCTCGACAAAAGCGATGCTTTTGCCGCGCCGCGCGATCAGGTCGACCTCGCCACGCGGTGTTTTTACGCGCGCGCCAACAATGCGCCATCCTTTCAGGCGCAAGAACCAGGCGGCAATAGCCTCCCCGCGCCGTCCGCGTTTTTCGGCGGCGAGTCGGTTCACTTGGCTTTCAATTCCGTCGCGCGGGCGTAGACTTCGCCACGTTCAAGGCCAAAGCGCTTGGCAATCGCTCCCGCTGCCTTGGCCGCTGACATGGTCTCCAGCGCTTCTTTCAGCGCAGCATCCACGTCGCCCGTTTCTGTAACCACTTCATCCGCAGGCGGGCCAATAATCAACACGATCTCGCCTTTCGGCTCGTGCTCGGCATAGCGCGCAGCCAGTTCCGCCGCAGTGCCTGTGACCACCTCTTCAAACTTCTTGGTTAGTTCACGCGCCACAGCGACTTCGCGGTCGCCATAGGTGTCAGCGATCGCGGCCAAGCTTGCAGCCAGTCGCGGGCCAGCCTCGTAAAACACCAATGTGGCCTTGATCTGGCCAAGCTCGACTAATGTCTCGACCCGCGCTTTGGCTTTGTTGGGCAGGAAGCCTGCAAACAAAAACCGGTCGGTAGGAAGGCCGCAGATCGACAAGGCCGCCGTCACAGCACTCGCGCCGGGAATAGTGAACACAGGCACGCCAGCCGCACGTGCGGAGCGCACAAGCTTATATCCGGGGTCGGAGATCAAAGGCGTTCCGGCGTCGGACACTAATGCAACCACGCCGCCGCGTGCTGCGGCAACCAGGGACTCACGCTCAACCTCACCACTATGGTCGTTGTAGCGGCGCATTTTCTTTTTGATGCCAAGATGATGCAGCAGTTTACCCGTGACCCGGCTGTCCTCAACAGCAACGATTTCCGCGGCTTTTAAAAGGTCGATTGCCCTTTGTGACATATCTGCAAGGTTGCCGATGGGGGTCGCAACGACATATAAGCCTGATTCGAAAGTCATCGGAATAAGCAGCTTCTTCCCAAGGAACCCAAAATGAGCGCAACCATTGCCGCAACGCGCGCGCAGCCGCAAGCTTTAGCAGGCCAAATCAAAAAGCTGATGATATTGGCGGCCGTCATCATGCTGTCGGCATGTAGCAGTATTCCGCGCGGAAAGGGCCCACCGCCTGTTGTCACCGCCGACCCCATGGACGGCATGCACCGCGTGGCGTTGCTCCTGCCGGTGTCTGGTCCTGACGCAGATGTGGGGCAGTCGATTGCCAACGCAACGGCCTTGGCCCTTTCGGATACCAAGGCGACCAATATCCGCATGATCACTTATGACACTGGCCTTGGTGTGGCAGCAGCAACCAAGCGCGCGATTGAAGATGGCAACAAGGTTATCTTGGGCCCATTGCGCGGTGACCATGTGGTTGAAGTGGCTGCACTGGCGCGTCCTGCAGGTGTCCCTATCATCAGCTTCTCCAACGATGTTGGTGTGGCTGGACAGAATGTATTTTTGTTGGGCCATTTGCCGAACCAGTCGATCGAACGCGTGGTGCGCTACGCGAAATCACAAGGCTTGAACCGCTTTGCTGGCGTGGTGTCGTCCAATGTCTACGGCCAACGTGCGCAGTCAAACCTGACCGCGGCCGTGCGGGCCGCAGGCGGCACTTTGGTGGGCATTCAGGAATCAAACGGCACGGCGGCTTCGGCTGATGCTGCAGCCCGCCGTCTGGCGCAGATGGGCAATATTGATGCCGTGCTGATCGCCGACAGCGGTCGTGCCGCGATTGCAACGGTGCCTGCTTTGCGCCGCAATGGTCTTCGCACTGCCAAAATTTTGGGCACTGATTTGTGGAATATCGACGGGTCGCTCGCGGGCAGTGCGCCGATGTATGGCGCGATGTTCGCAAGTGTTTCGGACACGCTCTACACCCAATACGCCACGAAATACCGCGCCCGCTTCGGAAAGGCGCCGTTGCGTCTTTCCAGCCTTGGTTATGACTCGGTGCTGCTGGTCGCGCGTGTTGCGCGTGATTGGCGCCCCGGTACGCGTTTCCCTGTTGGTCAATTGACTGACCCGCAGGGTTTCATTGGCGTAGATGGCGCGTTCCGCTTCAACCCCAATGGCCTTACCGACCGGATGCTTGAGGTGCAGGAAATTCAGGCGGGCAAGTTCGTCACCGTCAGCCCGGCCCCGTCGCAATTCGCGAAATAGACTGAAAGATTTGGAACCCCGCCATGTGCGGGGTTTCAACCTCACGGATCAGTGGCGGCAATGTTCGCCGTGCACGTGACCGCCGCCCATTTTGCGGGCCTTCTCGATTTTCTTCAGCACCATCTGACGTTTCAGGCGCGACAGATGGTCGATGAACAAGATGCCCTCAAGATGGTCCATTTCATGCTGCAAACATGTCGCCATCAGGCCAGTCATGGTCTCTTCATGCACTTTGCCGTCCAGATCCTGCCAGCGCGCGCGAATTTGCGCGGGGCGCTCGACCTCGGCATATTGGTCAGGCACTGACAAGCAGCCTTCATTGTACAGGCTATGCTCGTCCGACGGGTCCAGGATTTCAGGGTTCACAAAAACGCGCGGGTTGCGAACGGGCTCTTCGCCTTCGCTTTCCTCTTCCTGCAAGTCGATGACCAACAGGCGCTTTGGCACACCCACTTGAATAGCGGCCAAGCCAATGCCGGGCGCAGCGTACATCGTCTCGATCATGTCATCGACGAGCGTTTTCAAATCATCGCCAAAGCTCTCGACAGGTTTCGAGATGGTTTTCAGCCGCGGATCGGGCACTTCAAGAATAGGTAATATAGCCATGGGTCGCAGATAGGGACGGTCTTTGTATAAATCAACCAACAGGACGTCTTGCGCGCAGCGCTTGCGCCAAAGTGCCGTCGTCGAGATAATCCAGTTCCCCGCCCACTGGCACGCCATGCGCCAATTGCGTTAAGCGAATGGGGAATTGTTCAAGCCGTTCGGCAAGATAATGCGCGGTCGTCTGCCCCTCAAGCGTCGCGTTCATCGCCAGCACAACCTCGTCAATGCCGCCCAAGGCAATACGGCTAACCAGCCCGTCGATATTGAGGTCCTCTGGCCGCACGCCATCGAGCGCGGATAAGCGCCCGCCCAAAACATGATATTTTCCCGGAAAAAGCCGCGAGCGGTCAAGCGCCCATAGGTCGGATACATCCTCTACCACACAGATCGAACGGATATCCCGGCGCGGGTCGACGCAGATACCGCATGGGTTGCCGGTATCGATATTGCCGCAGGTGCTGCAGACGACGAGGCGTTGTTCCACATGCTCCAACGCACGCAAAAGCGGTTGCAACACGCTCTCGCGTTTCTTCATCAGGTGCAGCACAACGCGCCGCGCCGACCGGGGGCCAAGACCCGGCAGTTTCGACAATGCTTGCGCCAATGCGTCTATTTCTTGCGATGCCATGCGCTGGGTCTTAGGGGGCTTTCGAACAAAGGAAAAGTGACGATGCGTCTTGCCTTCATGGGAACACCCGAATTTGCCGTGCCAACGCTCGACGCGCTGGTGGCCGCTGGGCATGATGTGGTCGCGGTGTACACGCAGCCACCCCGCCCCGCCAATCGTGGCAAGAAGCTTACTCCATCAGCGGTGCAGCAACGCGCCGAGGAACTTGGCCTGCTGGTGCGATCACCCCTGTCGCTGCGTCAGGAGGACGCTCAGGCCGAATTTGCTGCGCTGAACCTCGATGGTGCCATCGTCGCCGCATATGGCCTCATACTGCCTTTAGCGGTCTTGCAGGCACCAAAGCATGGCTGCCTCAATGTCCACGGATCACTGCTCCCGCGCTGGCGTGGCGCGGCGCCAGTGCAGCGCGCGATATTGGCTGGCGATGTCACCACGGGCGTGATGGTCATGCAGATGGAGGCCGGGCTGGATACTGGACCCGTCCGCGCGACGACCGAGGTCGAAATCGCGCATAAAACCACCGGCATGCTCACCATGGAACTGGCAGAGCTTGGCGCGGAGCTGATGGTTCGGGTGCTGTCGGATTTGGACGCTTTCCCCTGCGTGCCGCAGCCTGTCGAGGGCGTGACCTATGCCGCCAAGATCGATAAATCAGAAACGAAGCTGGATTTTACACAGCCTGCCGAAGCCGTCGAACGCCAAATCCGCGCATTCAACCCGGCACCCGGCGCTTGGTTCGAATTTGAAGGCGAACGGTACCGCGTGTTGGCCGCCGACGTCGTCGAAGCCAATGGCGCGGCAGGCACGATAGTCGATGACCAGCTCACCATAGCCTGCAGCGCCAACGCCGTCCGCCCAACGCTGATCCAACGCGCAGGCAAACCCGCCATGCCGACGGCCGACCTGCTGCGCGGCAAGGCCATTCCCGCGGGCACGATTCTGTCATGACTCGCTTCGCGCTCACCATCGAATTTGACGGCGGCCCTTATATGGGTTGGCAATGGCAGGACCATGGCCCATCGGTCCAAGGCGCAATCGAGGAAGCCATATTCAAAACCACTGGCGAAAAGACATTGGTCTACAGCGCTGGCCGAACCGATGCGGGCGTCCACGCGCTTGGCATGCGCGCGCACGTCGATGTGGAAAAGGGCCTATCCGCCTTTCGGTTGATGGAGGCCATCAACGCCCATCTGCGTCCGCATCCTATCGCCATTTTGGCGTGCGAAGAAGTCGCTGATGACTGGCATGCGCGCTATACTTGCATTGGTCGCGCCTACGAATATCGCATCCTCAATCGCCGCGCATCGCTTACGCTTGAGAGGGGCCGTGTCTGGCGCGTTGGGGCTGAACTGGATGCCGACGCGATGCATGATGCCGCGCAGATTCTGGTGGGCTTGCATGATTTCACGACGTTCCGCTCCACCGCGTGCCAATCGGCAAGCCCCGTCAAGACGCTCGACCGTTTAACGGTGCGGCGGGAGGGGCAGCATTTGATTATCGAGGCAGCGGCCTTGTCTTTCTTGCATCATCAAGTTCGTTCAATGGTCGGATGCCTTGTCGCGGTGGGACTTGGGCGCTGGACAAAAGCAGATTTGCAAGCCGCACTTGATGCCGCAGACCGGTCGGCGCTGGCCGAAAACGCGCCGCCCGAAGGACTCTATTTCGTACGGGCGCTTTACCCTTAATTGAATAACTTATTGAGCGACTTTTCCAGCATGACGAGTTGCCACAGCAAACGGCCATGATTGGCTCTGCCTGATATGTGATCTTCGGCTATTGCGGCCACGGCCCGGCTATCGAACAGGTCCATTTGCGAAAATACAAAGCTGGTGGACAGCGCCCGCGCTTGCCCCGCCAAGCCCCTGCGAAACCAAACATCAATCGGCGTCACGAAACCCATTTTCGGGCGATAGAGGATATCGCGCGGCAAATAAGGCTCCATGGTTTTCTTCAACAGCCATTTGCCCTGCCCGCCCCGAATACGCATTTTTTCGGGCAGACTTGCGGCAAACTCCAACAAGCGATGGTCCAACAACGGTTCGCGTGCCTCAAGGCCAACTGCCATGCTCATCCGGTCAACTTTGGTCAGAATGTCACCGGGCAGCCACATTTTAATGTCGGCATATTGCGCCTGATCAAGGCCGCTTTGCGCTGGCGCGTTGGCCATCAGACGCTCCATGTGGGATTCCGCGCGATAGCCATCGACTGCCGCACGCAAGCGCGCGGAATATAGGCTATGCCGCGCGGCCTGGCTGGTGATGCTGACTGCATCGGTATAGCCCGCTGGCCCGCTGCGTCCCAACGACAGCAACGTCGTTTTGGCGCGCAAGGGGCGCGGTGCCCAATCGGCCTTCGGATAAACCTGCCCCAGTCCGCCGAACAATCGCCCTCGCAAGGATTGCGGCAAGAGCGCACGAATTTGCTCCTCCTTGTGGTGGAACACATGCCGCCGATAGCCGGCAAATGCCTCATCCGCCCCATCGCCCGACAAGGCGACCGTTACTTGCGCGCGTGCCAGTTCACAAACGCGATATGTGGGCAAGGCGGACGCATCAGCAAAGGGTTCGTCAAAATGATGCGCGAGTGTATCGATGAGGCCGAAGTCGTCGGCTGCGACTTGGAGACTGCGATGGTCGGTCGCAAAGCGGCGCGCAATCTGTTCGGCATATCCGCTTTCGTCCAGCGCAGCGACGTCAAAGCCGATGGCGCAGGTCTTGACCGGCTGGCGCGAGATTTCGGCCATGAGCGCAACCACCGCGCTGCTATCAACCCCGCCTGACAGGAACGCGCCCAATGGCACATCGGCAACCATGCGTGAGGCGACGCCCTGTCGCAGCAGGCGGAGCATTTCTTCGGAGAGCTCGCTTTGACTGCCACGGACGCGCTTGGAAAAATCAATGTCCCAATATTGCGTCGGCGGCGGCAATGGGCGGCCGGTTTGAAGCAAAAGATAATGCCCCGCAGGCAGTTTTTTGACACCGCGCAAGATGCAGGCATGATCGGGGACATAGCCGAACGTCATGAAGTCATCGACCGCTGACATATCGAGGTCCCGGCGTAATGCCGGATGCGCGGTCAACCCCTTCAACTCAGACCCGAACAATACGCTCCCGTCGGCGATTGGCGCGTAGAATAAAGGCTTTACGCCAACGCGGTCGCGGGCAAGAAACAACTGCTTCGTCCGCGCGTCATGGATCGCAAAAGCGAACATGCCATGGAAATGCGAAACACACTCCACGCCCCAATGCCGCCAGCCTTGCAAGATGACTTCGCTGTCGCTTTGCGTACGAAAGGCATGGCCAGCCGCCTCCAGTTCCTGACGCAATTCCCGGAAATTGTAGATTTCGCCATTGAAGGTCAGGGTCAGCGCGGCATCTTCCGACTGCATCGGCTGCGCGCCGCCTTCAAGGTCGATAATCGACAGCCGCCGGTGGCCCAGACCAACGCCAGGTGCAGTCCATACGCCTGCGCCATCGGGTCCGCGATGGGCGATGGCATCGGTCATCCGCTTCACCCGTTCAGGATCGACGGGCTTGGCCGTTTCCAAGTGAAAAATTCCGGCAATGCCACACATGAGCGCGGCCCTAACGTAAACCGGCGAAGCGGTCAGCCACTTTATCGACATTTCCGAGCGCAGCGATAAAGGCGTCAATTGCTGGCCGCGCGGGTTGGTCGCTCCCTTCTTCCGCCGAGATGATGATCGCCACCGCCTGCTGATCACCATTCAGCAAACGCGCTTGCATCGTGGCCAGCTTCACGCGTGCGGCGGAGCCGGTGGTGGTGCCATACACGCGGTAGAAGCTGACGACGTCGCGGGTCGCGCCTTTGGTTTTGATCCGCTCCGCCTTTCCGTTCGGCGGCGCGGATAAGTTGGCGGACCATGACCAAAAGCCATCCGGGTCAACCGCGCCTTGGCCAAAACCGACCAGTTCGCGCCCTTCACTCTGCTTATCGTACACCGCCACGAACAGGTCAGCCTCTTGCCCCGCAGCGTTGCGGTATCGGCCAGCGAGATAATGGCTCGCTTTGTCAAAACGCGGCGTCCAGTGCACTTTGGGAGTGTACGGCACGACCTGCCATCCGGCCACGATAGGAAGGACGATGCGGTCTGGAATGGGAGAGGTTCGCGTCGACACATAGGCCGACCAAGCAAAGGGTATCAAAGCGACCAGCAGCAGCGCGCCCAGAGCTTGCTTCATGCCGATGACGTTGCGCGGCGCGGCTTGCAGCAATGCCGGATCAAACGCCACAGCATCCGGACGTCTGTCAAAAAACGGCCAGCCAGCCGCCATAACAAGCGCGATCACGATAGCAAAAAAGACCCAGCCAAACACCACATGGTCAAAGCTGGCGGCAAAGGCGACGCCTTGCGATTGCGCGACATAGACGGTGGCAAAGGCCCGCAAGCCATTGGCCAAGATCGGCACCGCGACGCACACGCCCAAAAATGCCGCGCGGCGCGGCCAGCTTATGAAGCACAGGTTCGCGACAAGGACGCCATAAGCCACCATCGCAATGAGGAACTTCACGCCGGAGCAAGCCTCAGCCACACGGAAATAGCCAGCAGGCGTCGTAATGAATATGCCGTCGAGTTGCGCGGGGATGCCGACCCAGCCCAACAACGTCATGCACATTTCGGCGGTCAGCGTCTGAAGAAACGGGACCGCCTCTTCGCCCACCGGCAGCAGGAAAAACAAATAGAAAAGCGGAAATAGCAACCCCCGCGCCACATTGGGGCCAAGCATCAGCCCGGCGGAACCTTGCAACATCATGATGAGGCCCAACTGCCGCGCCACCGCCAGTTCACCGGCCTCGCCGATTAGCCAGCCAAATGCCCCTGCCGCGACATAAAGGAATGCAGGCGCCCATAGGACGGGCTGCAACGTCGCCAATTGCTCTTTGCGCTGATGCACGAGCCAATTAAGGATAGGCACGACCAACAGGATGTGGTTGAAGGTCGAACTGTGCCACCAAATCGCGACCATGTCCGCCGCGTCGTGCCAGAACAGTGCCAGCAACAGGCCCCATGCCGCGAACAGCCCAGAAATTGACCGCTGCCACATTGTCATCTGCTGCCAGTGAATGGCGGGAAGAGTTGCAGTCATCTTATGACAGCAGCGCGCAACAGACAGGCAGAATCGTCCCGCATAATTTCGCTCAGTATCCTTAGCTGTTGAGACCACGCATATTGGCTCTCCATATGGACGCGCGCGGTGACACCCACGCGTTGCCGTGCGCTTCTATCGCCAAGCAAGGCACATACCCGCTCTGCCTCCGCTTTTGCGCCATCCGCAATAAAGAAATGGACACCAGATTTGGCGTTGATCCCTTCCGCCGCTACAGGAGAGGCAACAACTGGCTTTGCCATGGCCATTGCCTCCAACACTTTATTCTGGATGCCACGCGCCGTGCGCAGCGGCGCGACGACGACGTCTGCGGCAGCGAGCCATGTCCGTACATCATCTACCCGACCTGTAACGTGAACGCCCGGATATGCGGAAAGGCGTGACACCGCAGATGTCGGGTTGCGGCCAACAATCGCAAAGGTCGCATCAGGATAAGCGGCACGAATGATCGGCATTGCGTCCTGAGTAAACGCGGTGACCGCTTCCACATTCGGCCGGTAGTCCATTTGTCCGGTAAAGACGATCAGCGAGTTTGGATAATTCGGGTACAAGGCGCGGAGAGGAGCCGCGGGATTATAATGTTCCGTATCGATCCCATTGCCCAACACGCGCACATTATCCGCGCCGCTCCGATCTTGGAATAATGTTGCCTCAGCCTCACAGACGAACAGACTGTAATCAGCACGCGCCGCGATCTCGCGTTCAAACGCCGCAAGCAATCGCCCTTCGCGTGCATAAATCCAGCGCATCGCTGGGTTGCCCGACGCGGCGTAGCTTTCAAACTTGGCGCTATCGACGTCGACAAAGTCCATCACGAACCTTCCAGCGAAATGCGCCGGGACATATTGCGCCATCTGCCCGGAGAAGCAGTAAATGTGACTAATCGGACGCGACGCCAAAAGTTCGCCAACCCATTGCGACATGGACTGGCTAGCAAAGCTGCTGCGCGATACGGGAAGTCCAGTTGCTAGCGCCTGCGCGCCCGATAGCCATAAAGGTTTGGTGCGCTTTTCGACATGGCTTGATGCAATGCGCGCCGCCATTGCGTCGGCAAAGCCCATATCGCGGTCATCCTCGGCAAAGGCGGCGACATGGACTGGCGCCATTTGGCGCAAGTGTTCGAGGATATGATAAGAGCGGATTTTGTCGCCCCGATCGGGCGGCCAAGGCACGCGGTGGGCGAGGAACAGGATTTCGTCCATCAACCAAGTCCTTTGGCAACCCATGGGCCGAGCCGGTTGGTGATTGCCAGTGGCAGTCTTCGCCAGATCGCAATCTGCGCGCGATATTTCGGGCTGTTTGGGTCGATGTCACGTCGCGCTTGGCCGTCGCCCGTCCAGAAAGCGTAGTTGAGTGGCGCGCCTTCAAAGCCCCAGTTTTTCTTAATGAAACGCCCCCGAGCCCAGCTTTGACCGACCGAAATCAAAATATGTGCAACCCCTGCGCCGCGCGTGGTTCATGAGCGTATAATACATCACGTCATTGGCGCGAAGCCGCCGTGCATCGGGAACACCGCCGCCCCAATAAGGCATGACTGTCGCGCCGTGATAGAGGCTGAGGACGCTCGATATCGGTCGTCCTTCGTGCAGAACGGTCATTATGTCAGCGTCACCGTCAAATGCCAGGAGGACGGATTCCATGAGCGCCTTTGGGAAAACCGGCGTTCCCAAATTGCGTACGCTTTCGGCATAGACGGCATAATGCCAATCCAGATCGCGCGCGGCACTGCCGACTTCGATGGTAAAGCCATGCTCTAACCCTTTGCGCACTTCTGCGCGTTGTTTGCGCGGTATGGCGAGCAGCTCTTGCGCGTCATCATTTTGCAGCGGCCTGCCAAAGCTGGTGTGCGCGTCTGCTTTAACGGACCATCGCGCGCCTTTGGGCATCCAGCCACCACGCAATTCTATCGACGGGCAACTCCATCCTTCTGCAAGCTTGCATATTTCCATGGCCAAATGAGAATTTACCGCCGCGTCGTGCGACAAAATCCCCCCACCCACGCCAAATCCCGATGAGACTAAAGCACGGCCAAACAATGGCGAATGGACAAGGTGAAAAGGCAGCACCGCCACGATTACCGCATCACGTTCAGCCAGCAGCATATGTGCTTGCTGTGTTGTACCCCCCTCAACCGCCTTAAGCCAAATTGGCCGGTGAAAAGGCATGGAATCGGGATGGTCCAACACCCAGGCGTCGATCATTCCGACCTCGGCCACATCCGCCAGATCGGCCAGTCGAAATGTCAGCGGCGGCTTTACCGGCAGCGCATTCATGGCAAACGCGCCCGTTCGCGCGCGACAACCATATCAACGCGGTCCCAGGCGAAATCGCCCGCCAAGCGCTGAAGCTTGCCTGCCATATGTCCCAACCGCGCATAATGGCGCAGTTTCGACTTTAGCGGCGCATTCGCCACGCGCGGCTGGTCCGGGTCAATTTCCCACGGATGGAAGTAGATGATCGCGGGGCGTTTATCATGCCGGTTGACCTTGCAAATGGCCCATTTCGACAAGGCATAAGGCAAAAGCCGGAAAAAACCGCCCCCGCCCGCCGCCAGCCTTTTTGACCCCAGCTCCGCAGTGGTCACCGGAATTTCCAAAAATGCGCTCCCCGCAACTGGCCGGAAAGCAAAGCGCGGTGCGTCGGCCCAACCATAATGGTCATGCTTGATTGGCGCGACGCTGGACGAATATTCATAGCCTTGCTCAACCAAAATTTCATGTGCCCATGGGGTGCGCTGATCAATGGAGAAGCTTGGCGCCCGATAGCCAGTTACCGCCAGCCCCGTCGCCTCCTCCAAAATATTGCGCGTTTTCAATATGTCTTCGGCAAATTGCTGCGGTGTCAAAGTGAACACGCGGTCGTGACCAAAGCCATGACTGGCCACTTCATGTCCAGCGTCCGTTATGCGCCGCACTAACGCAGGGTAACGCTCCGCAACCCAGCCCAAGACAAAGAAAGTAGCGTTTATTTCCGCGTCATCGAACAACTGCAAAACCGCGTCGGTGTTACGCTCAACTCTGCATTCCAGCGCCGACCAACTGTCACGCGCGATGACGGTCTCAAATGCACCCACTTGAAACCAGTCTTCGACATCTACGGAAAGCGCGTTACGCAATGAACGTTTCCTGAGCGCCGGGCATCTTTAAGCTGCGCGGTTGTCCTGCTGAAAACGCGCTTCAACGCTGCCTTCTTTATTCATCCATTCGATCATGGTGGCCAGAACACGACGAAGGTCGTCATCTTGTTGCAAAACGCGCTTTTCCAATAGGTCTAATCGCGCCCTTAAAATGTCGATTTCACGATTTTGACTATCTTGTGGGTGGAGATCAGCCAGGGTAGCCGCTTCCACATTGACCTGCGTGCTCTCCTGCGCCTGCGGAACTTGCTCCGGTATGACATCATTATGCGTCGGAAGGACAAGCATGTGATCGTCCGGTACACTGTCGTCGATTATGAAATCTTCGGGACGCACTTCATTTAATATATCGGCATGTCGTCTATCGGCCACCACGACGGGCGCTTCTTCCGATAATTGGGCATCATAGGCAAATGGTTGGCCCGTCATGTCTGCGACAACTGCACTCACCGTCGAAGAATCGATGAAGCTGAGAAGTTCCACAGCGCCCATCAGCATCACGCGGTTCATCAGCGTATTCAATTTCCGCGGGACACCGCCAGTTTCTGTAAACAGCATCGGGAACACATCGGGCGCGAAGCCGGGATTTCCCTGCCAGCCTGCGCGTGACAGCCGATGTTTGACATAATGTTCAACTTCACTTTCATCCATCGGATCAAGGTGGTGCGTGGCAATCACACGCTGCCGTAACTGTTCAAGTTCCGGCGCGTCGCGCACCAAGTCGCGAAATTCCGGCTGGCCAAGCAAGAATATCTGCAACAACGATGTCGAACCCAATTGAAAGTTGGAGAGCATCCGAAGCTCTTCAACCGCTTCAATCGACAGATTCTGCGCCTCGTCCACGACCAACAGGCAGCGCCGGCCCGTCCGCGCCTCAGCATGGAGGAAATTTTCGATGCTTCGCAAGGAGGCAGCCTTGTCGAGACCTCTGGTATCAATGCCAAAGGATTCCGCGGCCATTTTGACAAGATCATGGGCGTCCAGTTGACTGGTGACGATCGTTGCCGCAGACATCCGTGCTCGGTCGATACTTTGCATCAAATGGCTGACAAGCGTCGACTTGCCTGCGCCGACATCGCCGGTAATGATGATAAAGCCTTCACCTTGTGCAAGGCCATAGCCCAGATAGGACAGCGCCTTTCGGTGCGTGCCACTTTCAAAGTAGAAAGCAGGGTCAGGCGTCAGTTGAAACGGGCGACCCGTCAGGCCATAATATTCATCATACATGTCGTTTTTCCCTTTAAAAACTGTATCGCAGGCCAAGCAAAGCTGACGCGATGAGGTCACTGTCGAAATCTTGCTGGCGATAGCTGTCCAGTCCGACCGCAGCCGACGCCGACAGGCCGCGTATAATTTGCCGGGACAAGGCCGCGTTCGCGCCGGTTGAAAGCGTGTCTTGAGCGTCTGCAAAACCCGGGTCGATGTAGCTTGCGTAAACATTCGATTCAAAACGGGTACGCGCACCAATGTTTCTGCCAAGATACGCCAAGGCAAAATAGCTGTCGTCGGTCAGGCCATCGACTTCGGCCTGTGCACCCAGTTGCGCGGCGATCAATGTCCTTCGATTGAAGCCCAATGCAAGGCCGCTATCCCAGCCGCCGACATTGCCGCTGAACGTTCCTGTAACCCCGCGCTGGCGGAAGGCAGCGGACGAGGCATTTTGCAGTATATCGTTCAGGCAACTTGCGCCCGCCTGCCCAAAGGCGCATCCGCCGACCTCCCCCGACAGCGGGTTACGTACGCTGCGAAATTGGGTTGGCAGCGCAGACAGGCTATCGTTCAAATACCCGCCAAATCCCGACACCACATCATAAACAGACGCGCCCACGGCCCAATCACGGCCCGGGCGATAGCTTAGGCTTCCAACATAAGTGTTGGTGCCATAGCGTTTGCCAAAGCGCCCCTCAACTGACGTGCGCGGGCCTGGCTGCCACAACACGCCTGCGTCCCAAATCAGCCCGTCCTTGTGAAAGGCCTCCAAGCGTGGTGAATTAGGGTCAGATTCGAACCGTCCGTCGGCGCCTAAAATGGGCATTACCCCCGCATCGCGCAGGGCATCTCGTTCGCTAATGACAACATGTTCAAAGCCGACGCCGCCAACGAAAGCGACATTTGGCGACAGCGGCCAAGTCAAATCGCCGCGCACCGTTCTGCTGTCGAACCGGCTACCCAAATGCTGTGCATCCTCGCGCTTCCAATTGCCGTTCACTGACCAGCCAAAGGGAAGCATTCCCGGCTTTGCCCCCACTGACGCGGTTGCCACATGGCTGATGCTGTCGTCGAATTGGTCAAAGCGCCGCTGCCCGGCTGGCAAGGCAATATCGGCCCGGCTTTCGGCTTTGGCATAGCCCGCACGATAGGCCGCATTGATGTTCAATTCGCCGGTTTGCGCAGAAAAATTCGGACCAGCGTAAACCGAATAAATTTGGGTCACATTGTCCGTATTACCGCCTGGAATATTGGATGCGCCGCCCCGGCCATCGACGCTACTGCGCGCCGCAATGCCGCCTGCTTCAACGCTGAAGTTACGCGTGAGCGCAGCGGTGCCGCGCGCGATACCAGTGATGACGTCTTGATCGCGGGCGTTTTTGTCCAAAGCAAATCGGCGTTCGTACCGCAGACTGACCTGCGCCTGGGCACGGCGCGTTGCGACTGTTCCATCGACGCCCGCCGCAATTGTTGAATAGGTTAGAACATCGCCGCCATTTTTGAGGTCGGCCCGGATAATTTGCGCTGCCTCAAGATAAGGAACGATCTCAACGCGCCGACCCTCGCGTTTGCTGCTGGCTTTTTGAGCAGGCGCTTTAGTTGCGGGAGCCGCGGCAGACGGCGCATCAAAATCGGGCGTGCTATATGTTGGTACCGAATAAACGGGTGCGGCATAAGCATCCGCCTTGGACGGGGGCACGGCTGCCGCGGGGGCTTCGGTCACATCGTCCATCGGCACCCAGTCCGACTCGCTTTGCTGCGCCATGGCGGGGGTTGAGAGCAAAACGCCGCTGGTCAGCAGCAAAGTTTTTAAGACCGACTTGCGCATCATGCAGCTCCATAACGGTAATAATTGCCGAACTGCCGCCCGCTCGGGGAGAATTTGGCGCGGTTCAACAACAACTGCACATGCTCGCATCCGCTGAGCAGGCTCAACGCATCGCGTAGCGCGTGCTCGGTTGTCACATCGGCATGCACCACCATCAAGATCTGCCCGACATGAAGGGCAAGCACCGACGCTGGCGACGCGGCAAGCGCTGGCGGCGAGTCAAAGATGATGATCCGCGCCGGGTCATTGCGCGATAGTTCGTCAATGACTTGCTCGGTGCGGGTCGCGGCCAGATATTCGGTATCAAGGTTGCTCTGGCCACCAGCCGGCAAGATCGACAAGCCGTCAATATCAGTTGGAATAACCAATGATTCCACATCACACTTGGGGTCAGCCAGCGCGTCCATGAACCCCGGACGGCTATTAATGCCCAATGCTTTCAGGACGCTTGGTTTGGGAAAATCGGCATCGACCAAAAGGACACGGTTATCCTTTTCATTCGCCATGGAAAGGGCAAGATTGATCGCGCAAAAGGTTTTGCCTTCATCGGGGTTGGCCGAACAGACCAATATACGCTCGCCAAAGGGAACCGCCTCAACCCCCTTGCCGCCCCGCGCCGCGAGCAGGAGTTGCCGTTTCACAATACGGAATTCTTCGGACAACCCAGTTACGGGACCATCGGGCAATAGAAAATTCTGCGCAACCAGATGCGCGCGGTCAATCATTTGACAGGGCGCGTTGATGGAAGGCGTTGCCGCTTCGCGTGAAGGCGGGGTCGATCGCGTCGGCGCCGCTATTTGCTCTGGCAGCACCACTGCTGTCGGTGGAACGGATGATGGTAAATCGGCTGACGGATTGCTTGCGACCGGATATTTTCTGCGGAAAATTGCGCCAAAATCATATAATTCCGACGCGCGCTCAAGCAGCGAGCTTGCTGGCTTATTGGGGCTTGGCTTATTCATTCGCAAAAACCCTTCACGCCGTCATGCTGCGCTGAATAAATTCGGCAATGACCAGCAGGGCGAAAATGCCAAAAAGGCTGCCCGAAGCGCCATAAAACAGCTTCAATTTATGTTTGCGCTCCGCCCGGTCGTCCGCATTTAGCATGTGCGAAATGGACCCGATGACCGGCAAGCCACTTGCTTTTTCAAGCTTGTCGGGTGTCGGGAAACTGGTTTGCAGCTGCCCCATGGCAAAGGCAGAGCCAATTCCGGCACCAATTCCGACAATCAAAACTGCGGCCAGCAACATTGGACGGTTTGGCGCAGTCGGGGCATTTGACAGCGACGGCTCCTTGACGACACGAAACGCAACGGCGTTGGTTTGCGCTTCTACATCACCGCGCAGCCTGATCTGGTCGCGATTAAGCAGCAATTTGTCATATTGCTCTTTCTTGATCTCATATTCACGATTTATGCGTTGATATTCCGCCGCAATCGCAGGTTCGGCAATCTGCTTGGTCGCCAATTGCATCATGTCCGATTGAAGCAGGGCTTTGCGTGACTGAAGCGCAGAGACGGCGGATTGGCGCTCGGCGAGCATGGATTGCAACGACGCATAGGCCGGATTTGGCGATTTATATCCCCCGGCCATTGCCCCGTTGCTGCCTTGGGCACGCAGATTTGCAATTTGACTGCGGGCGGCAACGACATCCGGATGATTGTCGGTAAAACCCCGTGCGCGCATCGATGCCATTTCAGCTTGCGCTTGTGCCAGCGCCCCGGACGGGCCACCACCGGCATTAAAAGTAGCGGGTGTACCAGCAAGTTGGCCGTTCAAAGCAGCCAGCGCGCCGCGCGCTTGGATAAGCTGCGAATCAATCTGGTTGAGCTCCGCTCGTGCGGTCTCGATCCGCTGCGACACTGAGCCAATACCGGGAAGCAATCCCAGATTCTGCGTTTCATATGCCACGCGTTTTGTTTCGGCCTGCTGAAGCTCTTTGGATTTTGCTTGTATCTGACCATCGAGAAAACGCAGCGTGTCGCGCATCATCGCCGGATCACTGGCAACGCTGTCCTGCTCGGCAATTTCCGTCAGCTTGTGAATGACATTGCGCGCCAGTTCCGCACTGGGTTGCTTTACGCTTATCGCGAAAAAATTGTCATCCTCAGGCTTCACAATAATATTTGCGCGCAATGCCTCAACCTTTGCAGCCATTTCAACAGGACCAGCAATAGTTGTGCCAAGTTCTGTTGCACGAATGACCTTTTCCAAATTTTCAGACGAATTCAGGGTTTGCCCAATTTGCTGGACAATTTTGCGCTGGTCCTGCGGGGTGATGCCCACCTCTTCCGACAGCATGGTTTGCGGGCGAATTTGGATTTGTGTGTCAGATTCATACCGGTTCGGGATGATGGCCACCACAAGCCACCCTGCAATGCACACACCCCACGCAACCACGAGCGCGAGCCAGCGGCGGTTCCATACGCCGTGTATTGCTATACGGAGTTCATCATAAACGGTCGGCATGTCGCGGCGCGCTCTCTGTCAGTTAGCGGCGGATCAAAACATGCTTTCGGGGATGATGATGACATCGCCCGGCTGCAGCAGCACATTGGCTTTGCTTTCCCCACGCTTTAGCAAGTCGCCCAAACGCAATGAATATTCCCGCTGACTGCCGGTTTTTTTGTCATGTCTGATAAGTCGTGCCTTGTTGCCCGCGGCATATTGCGACAGCCCGCCCACTGCGATCATGGCATCAAGAACGGTCATATTGGCGCGATAAGGAATAGAGGCAGGCTTTTCGGTTGCGCCGACAATACGGACCTGCTGCGATGTCGTCCCTGCAAATTCGTTGACCATCACCGATACGATCGGTTCATTTATATATTCGGATAATTGAAGCTTAATGTCACGCGCCAGCATCGTCGGCGTTTTACCAACGGCTGGCATGTCGGTGATGAGCGGCGTTGTGATTCGCCCATCGGGACGGACCTGAACTTTTGCGCCAAGTTCCGGATTGCGCCAGACAAACACTGTCAATTGATCAAGCGGCCCGATCATATAGTCGTCGCCCGGCCCTTCCCTGGCGGCAACCGTGGGCGCCGGAGGCAGTTGCGCACCGCCGCCCGCCGAACCGCAGCCGGTTAGCGCACTTACTAAAACGCAAAGTGGAGCTAGCGCTCTGATATCAAATGATTTCGGCATATTTGGTCCTTTATCAATGCTTCCATCCGCCTCGCACGCCGCTGGACCAGGCGCGTTAGGAGGGAAACTTGAGCTGGCTATGCCGAAAAAGGGTGAACAGACCGTTAGGATTGAATCCCGGATTCGCGTAATTTTTCGTTGTAACTATTTGCTTAGATTGCAAATAAATTGCCGTGCCCGCGCTCCCAAGCCAGCAAACGGCGCTTGCGGTCGAGGCCATAAGCATAGCCGCCAAGCCCGCCATCCGACCGAATTACCCGGTGACAAGGAATGAGCACTGCAACGGGGTTTGCGCCATTGGCTGCCCCTGCCGCGCGCACGGCATCGGGCTTGCCGACCGCAACGGCGATTTCGGCATAATTGCGCGTTTCGCCAGCGGGAATTTTCAGCAATGCTTTCCAGACGTCCTGCTGAAAACTGGTGCCGCCGACATCGATCGGCAATGTCGGCATCTGTTTTGGGTCCCGAATGGCCGCAACGGCACTATCGATCAAATCGTCAACCGGACCACCTCTATTCAGCAGGGTCGCATTTGGAAAGCGGCGCTTGAGCGTGCTTTCATCTTCGTCAAAGGACAGGCGGCAGATGCCTTTATCCGTGGCGGCCAGCAACATCGATCCAAGCGCGGTTTCTGCGACGCCCCAATATATGGACTCGCCTAAACCACCATTGCTCCAGGCGCTTGGTCCCGCTGATGTCATCCACCACACGCCTTGAATAACGCCAGAGTGCGCTCCCGCGCCAATTCCGCGCTGGGTTCATGATAGTCCTTGCGCCGGTCAGAATTAAAACCGTGATTGGCGTCATAGACAAATATCTGTGCGGTCGGGTGCGCCTTCTCGATGAGCGCCTCAACGCCCTCCATAGGAATGCCTGCATCATAGCGACCAAAATGGGCGATGGTCGCGCATTTTGGGGCTTTGTCAGCGTAGAGAGTAGGAACGAGGCTGCCATAATAGCAACTTGCAGCTGCAAGGTCGTCGCTGATCCCCGCCACCGCCCACGCGACTGACCCGCCATAACAAAAGCCGGTAATAAAGACCGGCCCCTTGTCCTTCAGCGCGTCGATGCAAACTTGCGCATCATCGAGTGATTGGACGAACGGGTGCAACTCTCGCGCCAATTCAACCGCGCGGTTGTAATCAGGGCCAGTATAATCAGCCTCAAATCCAGGATGTTCCCGGTCAAAAATCGCAGGCGAAAGCACTTCATATCCGTCCGCGGCATATTCATCGCACAATTCGCGGATATGATCGGTTACGCCAAATATTTCCTGCACGAGGACCAGCCCGCCGCGACGCTCTCCCACTGCCTCGGCATGGTAAACCGCGATTTCAGCGCCATCCGACATCGTCATGCGAATCATTTCGCCCATAAACACACTCTCCTTTCCCGCTTTCTGAACGTCTTTCCGAAGGTTTGGCAATGGCCGTCATTGCGAAATGGCATCCCAACGTTATCGTTCCAGCGCGGGTTCAAGGACGCGATCAGGGGGTTGGGGAGGCCGTTGGGCAAAGAACCCAAATCGCTATCTTGCATCGCAGCAAAACCCCTGCTAGGCGCGGCGCGACGCCAAAGAGGGGGCAACCCTTCGGCTCGGTCGGCAAGTTTTTCAGTCTCACATTTTAGGAAATCGACGCGTGGATAATTCCGGCGGCACAAGCGCTAATATACAAGCCAGTCTCGCTGGCCGTTACGCAACGGCCTTGTTTGAGCTTGCGCGCGATGCGAAGGCTATCGACGCGGTTGAAAACAGCATGCGGTCGATTGCCCAAGCCGTGAGCGAATCGGCTGACCTGAAAGCACTCACCAGCAATCCAGTGCTTAGCCGCACGGACGCAAAAAGGGCCATCGCCGCCGTTGCAAAAGCAATGAAGCTTGATGCCCTTACTGCAAAGACATTAGGCGTGCTCGCAGACAACCGCCGCTTGAGCGAAACCGTTTCGGTCGCTCGCGCATATTCGACGCTTGCTGCGGCACATCGCGGCGAAGTGACGGCTGAGGTTACTTCCGCGCACGCATTGACCGCAACGCAGACCAAAGCATTGTTGGCCACCCTTAAAACGCGCGTCGGCAGCGACGTCGCCATCCAAACCAAAGTCGATCCGTCACTTCTTGGCGGGCTAACGGTGAAAATCGGTAGTCAGATGATCGACAACTCCATCAAAACCCGTTTGAACACCCTCGCAAACCAGATGAAAGGCTGACGGCATCCGCCGTCGGTGAAAGGCTAAGTAGCAAAATGGATATCCGCGCCGCAGAAATTTCCAAGGTCATCAAGGACCAGATCGCCAATTTCGGCACCGAAGCCCAGGTTTCGGAAGTCGGCAGCGTATTGTCCGTTGGTGACGGCATCGCCCGTATTCACGGCCTCGACAATGTGCAGGCTGGTGAAATGGTCGAGTTTTCCAACGGTGTTCAGGGCATGGCGCTGAACCTTGAAGCGGACAATGTCGGTGTTGTTATCTTCGGTTCCGACAGCGAAATCCGTGAAGGCGACGTTGTAAAGCGTACTGGCACGATTGTGGACGTTCCTGTCGGCAAGGAACTGCTTGGTCGCGTCGTTGACGGCCTTGGCAACCCGATTGATGGCAAGGGCCCGTTGAAGACCACACAGCGCAGCCGCGTTGAAGTCAAGGCGCCGGGCATCATCCCGCGCCAATCGGTTTCGGAGCCTGTGCAAACTGGCCTCAAGGCGCTTGACGCCCTCGTCCCTGTTGGCCGTGGCCAGCGCGAACTGATCATTGGTGACCGTCAGACCGGTAAGACCGCAGTCGCCATCGACACCTTCATCAACCAGAAGGAAGTCAACAAGGGCACCGACGAATCGAAGAAGCTGTACTGCATTTACGTTGCCGTTGGTCAGAAGCGTTCGACCGTCGCGCAAATCGTCCGCGCACTGGAAGAAC
>JAZKGS010000002.1:0-3677 GCA_040385805.1 Pseudomonadota bacterium
CGATATATTTCTTGGCATTGTCCCATGCGCCGCCGCCCGAGGTCATCGAGATGGCAACGAACAGACCGCCCACAATCACGCCGAGCAGGAGCGCGCCGAGAGCAGCAAAGCCCTCTGCCTGACCTGCAACGGCCGTGATGATGAAGTATACCGCAATTGGCGTCAGAACCGGCAGCAGAGATGGGATGATCATCTCTTTAATAGCTGCCTTGGTGACAAGATCGACGGTACGCGCATAATCCGGCTTTGATGCGTAGGTCATGATGCCGGGGTCGTTTGCGAATTGGTCACGCACGTCCTTCACCACTTCGCCAGCTGCACGGCCCACAGCGGTCATGCCCATCGCACCAAACAGATACGGCAGAAGCGCGCCGAGCAGGAGCCCGACGATGACATAGGGGTTTTCAAGGCTGAAATTGACTTCAAGCTCAGGGAAATATTCCCGAAGGTCGGCAGTGTAGCATGCGAACAGCACAAGTGCCGCAAGACCAGCCGAACCAATGGCATATCCCTTGGTCACTGCCTTTGTCGTGTTGCCGACAGCGTCCAGTGCATCGGTCTTTTCACGGACTGAATCGTCGAGACCAGCCATTTCGGCAATACCACCGGCATTGTCGGTAACAGGACCGTAAGCGTCGAGCGCCACGACCATACCCGCCAATGCCAACATGGCGGTTGCGGCAAAGGCAATGCCGATGACGCCAGCAAGCTGATACGCAATGATGATACCGGCGCAGATCACGATCGTTGGCATCGCCGTTGATTCAAGGCTGATTGCCAGACCTTGAATGACGTTGGTGCCGTGACCCGTTTCCGATGCCTTGGCAATCGAGCGGACCGGACGGTAATTGGTGCCGGTATAATATTCGGTGATCCAGATGATCAGGCCAGTGATGACCAAACCAAGCAACGAGCAATAGAATAATGTCCGGCCGGTAAATCCACCAACATCAACTGCCATGCCGCCAAGCGCATAATCAATCGCAAACCAGATCGCTGGCACCGAAAGCACTGCAGTCACCAAAAAGCCCTTGTACATGGCGCCCATGATATTCTTTCCGCCGCCAAGACGGACGAAATAGGTGCCGATGATGGAAGTGATGACGCACACGCCGCCAATCAATAATGGCAGGCTCATAAGGTTCATGAACAACGCGCTGTCCGTCACACCCTGCACCAGCAGAGCAATCAACACCATCGTTGCGCCAACGGTGACGACATATGTTTCGAACAAGTCAGCCGCCATGCCAGCGCAATCGCCGACGTTGTCGCCAACGTTATCGGCAATTACCGCAGGGTTACGTGGATCATCCTCTGGAATGCCAGCCTCAACCTTGCCGACAAGATCAGCGCCAACGTCCGCGGCCTTGGTAAAGATACCGCCGCCCAAACGTGCGAAGATCGAAATCAGCGATGCACCAAAGGCCAATGCAACCAATGCATCGATCACCGGGCGGCTGTTCGGTGCCATCATTGCGACATCGGTTAGATACCAGAAAAACACCGCAATCGCGAGCAAGGCAAGACCAGCCACAAGCATGCCAGTGATGGCCCCTGCACGGAATGCCATAGTCAAACCTGCCTGAAGCCCGGTCTGCGCCGCAGCTGCCGTCCGCACGTTTGCACGCACGGAGATGTTCATTCCGATATAACCCGCAACGCCCGAAAGCACTGCGCCAATCACGAAACCGACGGTTGGAATAAGCCCAAGAAACAGAGCCACTAAGACCGCAACAGCAACGCCAACAATGGCGATTGTGCGATATTGACGGCCAAGATAAGCCTTTGCCCCCTCTTGAATAGCTGCAGCGATTTCCTGCATTTTTTCGTTGCCGGCCGGGGCACTCAGCACCTGGCGGCTGGTTACAAAACCGTACACAACGGCCAGTAACCCGCATAATATTGCGATAATTGTCAGAGACATGAAATTATCTCTCCCCTCCTGTTTTCGATAAACAACAACTGTTGCCCCTCTCCTCCCGAGATTTGCAAGCCCGTGCGGTATAAGGCGGCTTCGTCAGACATGGCAACCCATTAAAGGTGACGAATTCTGCTGCTCAAATCATTGATGTTGATAACCGAGCGTTGGGGGTAATTTCACCGGATTAACGCCGTCTCTTAAAGTCAGACCGCCGCCGGAAACAACGCGGCCAATGGCGGTTGCGGGCACGGGTAGCATAGTTTCGGGCGGCGCGGTGAAGAGCAATTGATAATCATCACCCCAGCTTGCAGCCTGCAACCGGCTTTCGAGGCTGTTGCTGCGATAGCTGACATACAGTGGTGACAAGGGTACGCAGGCAAGGTCGATTTCGATCCCAAGTTGACTGGCGGTTGCCAAGCGTTCGGCGTCAAGCAGCAAGCCATCGGACACATCCATCATCGCCGTAACGGCAGGCGCAAGTGCCTGCCCGTCGGTGACCCGCGCCACTGGCCGGTTAAACGCGTCGGCAAGTGGGCCAACTTCGTCAAAGCCAGCGTCAATGAGTTCAAACCCAGCCAAAGCATCACCAAGTGTTCCTGTGACGTATAAAATATCGCCAATTTGCGCATCCGCGCGTGATGGCACTGGACGATGGGTCGCCTTGCCAAGCGCAGTCAGCCCAAGCGCACGCTTGTCACCGCGATTGGCGACCGTATCCCCGCCAATCAAAGCGACGTTGTAATGCGCCAGCGCCTTTTCCAGACCGGCCGCAAACGCGCGGTCCCATGCATCATCACCAAGCATGAAGCCAAGCAGCACACCAATCGGCGAAGCACCCTTTGCCGCAAGATCAGAAAGGTTGGACGCCAACAGTTTCCACGCGACATCCGCTGGGTTGGCATTTGACCGGAAATGCACGCCCTCTGCCATCATGTCATGCGTGATAATCAGTGACGCATCGCCCATATCGATGACCGCAACGTCATCCAACAACCCGCGTGCAGCAGGATCAGTAGCAAAGCCACGCAAGAGATTGATGAAGGTGGATTCGGTGGTCATTACGCAACGTTAACCCATCTCGGGGACATGCAGAACCATAATCCCGGAATAATGCCTCAGCGGGCGCGTACGTCCTTTGCAACAGCATCCAGCAGGCCATTGACGAACTTCGCGTCTTTTTTGTCAAAAAAAGCATGAGCGACGTCGAGATACTCATCGATGACAGTCGCCGTTGGCACATCTGGCCGCGCGATCAATTCATAGGTGCCGCAACGCAGAAGCTGAAGCATCGTTTTGTCCAAACGATCCATCTTCCATTTTTCGCCAAGCTTGCCGTCAACAAGCGCGTCGATTTCCTCGCGGCGGGCATCGACACCGGACACGACATCATCGAAAAAGTCGGGATCGGCATCGGCATATTGCGCATCTTCGATTTCCTGGCCAAGACGGTGCGAATGAAATTCGTTCAGCAAACGGGCAATGCCGATGTCTTCCATGTCCATCTGGTACAGCGCCTGCACCGACGCGAGACGCGCCGCCGAACGGGATTTGGACTTTGCACTGGCGTTATTCGCACTCATAATCTTTTCCTGACACTCGCCGCATGGGCGGGTAAACCTTCGGCATCGGCTAGTGTTGCTGCTGCCGGGCCAATAATATTGATAGCCTTCTTATCGAGCGCGATAAAGCTGGTCCGCTTCATGAAATCGAGCACCGAGAGGCCCGACGCAAAGCGCGCGCGCCGCCCGGTCGGCAA
>JAZKGS010000002.1:3777-13560 GCA_040385805.1 Pseudomonadota bacterium
GAAGGTCCAGCCACCATATCGATGCCGACGACGCCATAAAGTTGGCGCTTGGCCTCTGCGACCCAAGCGTTGCCGGGGCCAGTGATGACATCGACAGGGCGAATGCGTTGCGTTCCATAAGCCAGCGCCGCAATTGCCTGCGCGCCGCCCACGCGCCAGATTTCGTCCACGCCGGCCAAATGCGCCGCGGCCATCACGGTCTGGTTTGTCTCACCGCCCGGCGTTGGCGTAACCATGACGACACGTTCGACGCCCGCCACCTTGGCTGGGATCGCATTCATCAAAACAGATGATGGATAAGCCGCCCGGCCGCCGGGGACATACACCCCCGCCGCATCGACTGCTGACCAACGCGCGCCAAGCCGCACATTGTCGCTGTCACGATAATCGCGGTTTTCGGGTAATTGCGCCTTGTGGTACGCCTCAATCCGCTTCGCGGCGAGCGTCAGCGCATCACGCAATTCCGGGGCGAGCGCTTCATAAGCCGCCCTGCACTGCGCCGCATCAATCTGCCAACCGGAAGTGTCCAGATCGAAGCCATCAAAACGCTGGGTCATTTCCACTAGCTTCGCGTCGCCGTGCGCGCGGACATCGCGGATGGTCTGTACCACAGAGCTGGATACATCGTCGTCCGCCTCACGCCGGCCGTTCACCAGTGCGTCAAAACTTTGCGCAAAGCCGGTATCGGAGGAATTAAGCCGCTGCACGTGACCCCGTCAATTCTCTAAAACGTTGCACCATCACAGGAATAGTCCCGCTCATCATCTTGTAGGCGGCGCGATTAACAATTAGCCGCGCCGACACTTGAGAAATGATCGCCGTTTCAACAAGGCCATTTTCGGCCAGCGTCTTGCCCGACGACACCAAATCGACAATCCGGCCCGAAAGCCCAAGTGAAGGCGCAAGTTCCATTGCGCCGTTCAACTTCACACATTCGGCCTGAATACCGCGTGCGTGATAATAACGGCTGGTTGTGCCGGGATATTTCGTCGCGACGCGGATATGCCCGCCATTGACGTCATCTGTCGCGCCATGGGGCATCGCGACCGATATGCGGCAGCGGCCAATGCCGAGGTCGACAGGAGCATACAATTCCGAATAATCAAATTCATCGATCACGTCCGAACCGACAATGCCAATCTGTGCTGCGCCATGGGCGACAAAGGTCGCCACATCGAACGCACGCACGCGAATGATGCTGATTGCAGGATCATTGGTGGCAAACAGAAGCGCGCGGCTGCTGTCGTCGAAAAACGCAGCTTCGGGCTCTATACCCGCCGCTTGCATCAACGGCAAAGCCTCGTCCAGTATCCGTCCTTTGGGGATTGCAAAGATGATTGGTTCAGTCACAGTGGCCGCGCTTTACGGGTCGCGGGCGGAAAGGGCAATATGGCAGAAACGATAGTGTCAGACAATTTTGGTCGCGGCGTGATGGATGATGCGCGCGTGGCCGAAGGCATAAAGGTGCAGGCCGAACATTGCCGCCGCAACGACGCGCCCGTCACTGCACGTATCGTTGAGGCGCAACTTGCGTTAATGCAGGGCGATACAATGTGTGGAAGGCGGATCGCCAACTGGCCAGGCCTTCCGCTGGAGGATGCTCTTCCCTTGCGATTTGCGGGCGGGCTTCACCATTTGCACCTGACAGGAGCGGATGACCGCTTGGGGCCGATTTACCAAATTGAAGTGACCGAGCAGGCGGAGGTAGATGCCCTTATCGACGCGATTACCCGTGACCATGACGCGCAATTATTGCCGTGGCTTGATGGCCCGCCGCAAACGAATGAAGCTGGACGCTCAGCGAATTTTATGGCTGCCTTGCTTTGGTTATCGCCCAGGATAGGCACGCAATTTGAACTTAACGAGGTTGGCGCAAGCGCTGGGATTAATACTATGATGGAGCGTTACCATTATGACCTGGGCGGTATCACTATCGGCCCGGCCAAATCTCCGATGCGTATCAAGCCCGACTGGCGCGGGCCGCCGCCCCTCGACGCGCCAGTTGAGATCGTTAGCATTAGCGGCTGCGATCAAGCTCCCGTGTATTTGTCCGACCACGAAGCCGCGTTGCGGGTAAAAAGCTATGTTTGGCCTGAAAACTCGGACCGGCTTACACGCATGGATGCAGCGATAGCTCTGGCCGCCGAAGCCGCGCCTAATGTCGTAAAGGCTGACGCGCTCGATTGGGTTTTGAAACGCATCGCCGCGCCGCAAAAGTCGCACGTCGCACGCATATTCAACCATTCGATTGTATGGCAATATATCCCCGAAGACCGACGTCAGAAAATTCGCTCGGCCATCGAAGCCGCCGGGCAAAAGGCCACTGCGCAATGTCCGCTCGCGTGGGTCATGCTCGAAACCAATCGCGAAACGTTCAAGCACGAACTGACGGTCAAATATTGGCCAGGCCCCAGTGATTGGCAATTACTCGCTGAAGCGCATGCCCATGGCGCCTGGATCAACTGGCTCGGCGATTAGCCCAAGAATTTGTCCATCGCCGCATTGACCGCATCGGGCTTTTCCCAAATCACGAAATGTCCGCAATCCTCAACTGGCGCGATTGTCACATCAGGCACAAGCTCTTCGATGCCATCAATATTGCTTGGCGGCAATGCAAGGTCATCCATGGCCCATACGACTAAGGTCGGGATCATCAGCTTCGGAAACGCACCAGCCGCAAAGGCCGGGATTTCTGCCTTTTCATCCATTGCTGGCACATATAGTGCCGAAGCGCGGTACCAATTCAGCATGCCGAAACAGGCGTCGCGATCGGTCCAATCGGCGAGCAACGCCGCGCGCTCCTCAGGCTCCATCGCACTTGGCTTGTCCCATTTAATCGTCTTCAACAACAGACCGGTCAGCCCCTGTTCTTGCACCAACGCATCGTTTTTCGAATCCCGGAAGGCGCGAATATATTGGCTGGATTCGCGCTGGTTCATATCCGTGATCAATAGCCGCTGAAAAAGATACGGATGCGGCGCGTTGGCGATGATTGCGCGCGGCACCCGGCCCGACCATGCCGTGTTGAAAGCATTGGGCTGCCCATTAAGCGCGACACTCCAAGCAATCGCGCCGCCCCAGTCATGACCAGCGATCACAAATTCTTGCACACCCAGCGCATCGGCCAGCGCAAAGATATCAGCAGTCAGTTTATCGGCAGTGTAGGCATCGACCTCTTTGGGCTTTGATGTCCCGCGATAGCCACGTTGGTCGGGCGCAATGCAATAAAAGCGGTCGGCAAAATGCGCGATTTGGTGCCGCCAAGTGCGGTGCGACTCCGGAAAGCCATGCAGGAAAATGATCGCAGGATTCTTGGGGTCACCAGCGGTGAATACATCCATATCGATCCCCGTCGACAACGACAGGCGGTGCGGAGACAGTTCGGTCATGTCATTCTACCTTGCTGCTTAGTTTACGCGCTTTGCACGAATACCCCGGCCGTTCATTACCAGCATATAACTACCAAGCGCGCCGCGTTTGATAGTGAATGCTTTGCCGTCTTTCAAAAGCACTGGCGTCGCTTCTGTGGTTTGCCAAACCCCTGCATCTTTGACAGTGAACTGGTATTTGCCGTTCCCTATCGACTGAACACCAGCCAACTCGCCCTCCAGTTGCTTGAATTCTTCTTCTTGTTCTTCGTTATCACCATCAAAAAATGGAATCCGGGGCAAGGAGAAGCCGAACAACGACCTTTTGGTTCTGCGTACTTCACTTTGGTCAAGCAGGACAATCTGCCGGTTCTCCGTCGCATCTTCCAAGGCCTTTGCCGCAGCGTCAAAGCATTGTAGCCGCGCGGCGGCGTCGGTCTGTACCCGGCAGGCGACAACGTCGGCATATACCTTCGGACGGCTAATTTCTTTGTCGGCGGCAAAAGAAGGTGAAGCGCAAAGTGCAGCTACCAGAACAGCATGGGTCAACTTAGGCATAGGTTCATCTCCGCTAAAGGCCGTTTCTTCTCTGACGTCTTGAAATAACTAAACTTCGCCCGGCGCACTAGCCTTGATTGCCAGCGCATGCACGCGCGTTCCGGGGATATCACCCAGCGCCTTGTTCACCATGCGCTGCCGCATCAGGCGCGCCACACCCGTAAAGGCCGCGCTTTCGATTTCGATGGTGAAGTGGGATTCGCCTGAACCATCGTCACCGCTATGGCCATGATGCTTCGCGCTGTCATTAATGACGACAAGGCGGGTGGGAGCGAATGCTGTTTCAAGCAGCATTTCCATTTCAATGTGCGCGGGACCTTTTTTCATTGCCTGCTCTTCCCATATGGCAGGTTTTTCGCCAAGGAAAATCATGGCCGCCGAACGTCCCACTGACCGATTTCACGGCCGCATCCACGGCGCGGGGCGGGAATGCGCCTTTCCACGCTGCCGCGAGGCTGGTGAATTTCGTGCACCTGATCCCCGCGGCCAGTCTGCGTCCGCCAATGGCCCTGGCGACTATCAGTATCTCTGCCTCGACCATGTGCGACAGTTTAATGCAGGCTATAATTGGTTCGCAGGCATGACTGCGGACGAAATTTCCAGGGCCCAAAGCCCGATAAACATGTGGCCAAGCGAGACGCGCGCTTTTCGCGCTAACGGTAATGTCGATTCGCCACCTAAATGGGCGGACTTTAAAGACCCGCTGGACGCCATTTCGACTCGCTTCCGGTCCCGACTACCCAAAGAGCGCGCCGACGGCCATTTCCTGTCGCTGGAAGACCGCAAGGCTCTCCGGACGCTAGGGCTAGGCGAAGATGCAGACCGACGAGCCTTACGCGGCGCCTATTCGGCAAAGGTCCGCGCATATCATCCGGACAAAAATGGCGGCAATCGGTCCTATGAAAAGGCTTTGCAAGACGTGATTGCTGCTTATACGCACCTTAAAACATCGCCCGCCTTTATTTGACGAGAATAACATGACTGACATTCCAAATATCCAACCCGACAGCCGCGATGCGACCATCCTCGCTGCCCCTGACAAGATGATCAGCGTGCGCGAATTGTTCGGCATTGATGTCGATATGGAATGCCCCGCTTTCTCGATTGCCGACGAACGTGTGCCTGACACTGACGACAGCTATGTCTTCGACCCTGACACCACGCTCGCGATCCTCGCTGGCTTTGCTTTCAACCGCCGTGTAATGGTTCAGGGCTATCACGGCACCGGCAAATCGACCCACATCGAACAGGTCGCTGCGCGCCTGAAATGGCCATGCATCCGCATTAACCTTGATGCGCACATCAGCCGTATCGACCTCATCGGACGCGACGCCATCGTCTTGCGCGATGGACAGCAAGTGACCGAGTTCCGCGAAGGCCTGCTGCCATGGGCGTTGCAGACACCAACGGCTTTGGTGTTCGACGAATATGATGCTGGCCGCCCGGACGTCATGTTCGTTATCCAGCGCGTTTTGGAAACCGAAGGCAAGCTCACATTGCTTGACCAAAACCGCGTAATCCGCCCCAACCCCTTCTTCCGTCTGTTTGCAACAGCGAACACCGTTGGTCTGGGCGACACAAGCGGACTGTATCATGGCACGCAAGCAATCAACCAAGGCCAGATGGACCGTTGGAACATCGTTGTCGGCTTGAACTATCTGCCTGCTCAAGTCGAAAGCGAAATTGTTTTGGCCAAGGCATCGGGCACCGACGCCGCGACTGTTGCCAACATGGTGAAAGTTGCCGAAATGACTCGCCAAGGTTTCATCAACGGCGATATCTCCACGGTGATGAGCCCGCGTACGGTCATCACTTGGGCGCAGAACACAGCGATCTTCAAAAATGTCGGCTTCGCCTTCCGCTTGTCATTCCTCAACAAGTGTGATGACGCAGAGCGCGCTTTGGTCGCCGAATATTATCAGCGTGTTTTCGGACAGGATCTGCCTGAAAGCGTCGTTGGAAAGTCAAAGTAAATACCGGCTATTTCGCCGCAGTTGAAAGGACGATATATGAAACGCATCGCAATTGCCCTTGCGCTCATGCTCTCCGCGTCGCCAGCATTTGCCGCGCTGAAAACAGGGACGCGGGCGACCGATTTCACGACGCAGGCGGTGCTTGCGGGTAAAGCGGAAACTTTCAATCTGAATAAGGCGCTGAAAAACGGGCCGGTTGTCCTCTATTTCTACCCAAAGGCGTTCACGTCGGGTTGCACCGTTGAGGCACACGAGTTTTCCGAAGCTGCCGATGATTTTGCGGCTTATGGCGCGTCCATTGTTGGCATGTCCGCAGACAATCTGGAGACACTGAAACGCTTTTCAGTTGAGGCTTGCCGCAACAAATTCACTGTCGGCATTGCAACCAAGCCCATGATCAAAAATTACAAGGTCGGCCTGCCTGCCACCGGCATGACCAACCGCACCACTTACGTAATCGCACCCGACGGAAAAGTGCTGTTTTCCTATTCGCAATTGGGCGTGAAGGGCCATGTTTCAGGCGCGTTGAATGCGGTAAAAACATGGCGCGCAGCGAACCCCAAGCGGAAATAATGCGCAAGTCTGCTCTCCTGCTTTTGCCTTTGCTGTTGGCCGGTTGCACCGTGGCCGTCCAATATGGCGACGTTCCGCACAGCACGCTGGCGGAAAACCCGCGCTGCAATCCAGCGCAAAATGACAGCTCTGCAATCGCGGGCAAGGACCATTTTATCGTAACCAGTCGCTTGCCCGATTGTCGCGGCGATAACATCCTGCTGACCAATCATCGGGGCGACCGCGTCCGCTACGCCCGCTTTTCGCCGCCACAAAAAATAAAGCCTGCCAAGGGCGATGCGCAAATAGTTGTACCATTGGGATTCCAGCCCGAGGCGGATTGGTGGGCGGGCCTGCGCGATGCAGCAAACCTGCGCAAGGGCCGCGTCTTGTTGTATGTCCACGGCTATCGTGAAACTTTACCGACCACTGCGCGCGACGCAGTGCAAATCGGGGCGATGAGCAATTTTGATGGCCCGATTGTGCATTATAGCTGGCCCTCACAAGGCAATTTGCTGAGCTACGCCGTTGATGAAACCAACATGTATTGGGACGAGCGGAATTTTCGCAATTTCCTGACCAAATTGGCGCGCACTGAATGGGTCAAGGAAATCGTCATCGTGTCGCACTCGCTTGGCGCGCGGCTGGTTATTCCGGCGGTTGAATATGTGGACCGCACCTCAACAAATGCTGATTCCAGCAATATTTCCAATATCATATTGGCATCACCTGATGTCGATCGTGAAGATTTCGAACGTGATATTGCTGAGGAAGTTCTCGCCGCGCGGCGCGTAAACAATGACCGTCGGGTAACCGTATATGCATCATTGAGTGACCGGGCGCTGGCGGTATCGCGCGCCGTACATGGGTATCCACGTTTGGGCTCGCCATATTGCTTCAACCCGTTTGAGGCGCAGGATTTGAAGGCAAAGGGCCTGCCGCAACGCTGCTTTGCAACCAAGACAAAATATCAGACGGAGCCTGCCAAAACGGGTTTCACGATCGTCGACACCACGGACGTATCGGGCGGCGGTGCCGGCCATAGCGACTATTTGCGCAGCCTCGCCGTGTGTAAGGACTTTGCCGCTGTCGTGAACGGCGCCCGCACGACTGAGGACCGCGTGGCCACCAAGCATGCGCATGTCTTCACGCTTCGCGCGCCAGTCAAACCGACCAAGGAAGAGATTGCCGAAGTGTGCAAGCGGTTGCCCGACTGATGTCGAATGAGTCCCCTCTCGAACAGTTTAAGCAGGTGCTGACCGGCACCGCCCGCGCGCTTGCGCATGAACCGGAGGTGGAGCTTGCCTTCACCGCCGACGCGCCAAGCCAGGCGGGCAAGAATTTCAAGGTCCCCATGCCGGGCCGCCTGCTTCCTCCTGATCAAGTGGCGGAAGCGCGTGGTTTCGCCGACAGCTTCGCGTTGAGGTTAAAGCACCACAACCCGGCGCGCCACGCCGCCTTGCGTCCATCCGAAGTCATTGCTGGCGCAGCCTTTGACGCGGTGGAAAACGCCCGCGTTGAGGCGCTTGGGTCGCGCAACATGGCAGGGATCGCGGCGAACCTTGGTCATGCGCTTGAGCTTAAAATGCGCACCGACCCCATCAGCCGTGCGCAAGCCCCTGACGAAGTGCCCATCTCCACCGCCTTGTCGCTCATCGTGCGCGAACGCCTTACTGGCGCGCCTGTGCCAGCGGGTGCAGCCGCCGGCGTCGATATGCTTCGTAGCTGGATTGAGGAAAATGCAGGCAGGGACCTTGACGCGCTTGCATTGGCCCTGGACGACCAGACCGCCTTTGCTGCGCTGACGCAGTCGATGCTTGAGCATCTGAACCTTACTGAAGGCGATGTTGACCCATCGGACGCAGATGAAGGCGGCGATGATGCCGACGACGCCCAAGACCAAGATGGCGACAGCGACGATGATGGCGAAGGCGAAGCCGGTCAGGCCGAAGCCCGCGCCGAGCCGCAGCAGGGTGAAGGCGAAGAGACCGAGGCCGATTATGACGGCCAGGACATGGACGATCAGGACGGCGCCGATGGCGAAATGGGCGATGATGGCATGCAGCCCGTCACCCCGCAGCGTCGCAATTGGGATCATTTGCCGCAGAGCGATTACAAAATCTGGTCAACCAAATATGACGAGACAATCACAGCGACAGAGCTTGCCGACGAAGAGGAGCTGAACCGCCTTCGCGCCTATCTTGATCAGCAATTGTCGAACCTGCAGTCCGTGGTGACAAAACTCGCCAACCGCTTGCAACGCCGCCTGATGGCACAACAAAACCGCAGCTGGGACTTCGATCAGGAAGAAGGCATGTTGGATGCCGCGCGGCTTGCCCGTGTGATTGTCTCACCCGGAAGCTCGCTGTCCTACAAGATCGAACGCGAAACCGATTTCCGCGATACTGTCGTTACATTGCTCATCGATAACAGTGGCTCCATGCGCGGACGCCCGATCAGCATAGCCGCGATCAGCGCCGACATATTGGCGCGCACACTTGAGCGCTGCGGCGTCAAAACCGAGATCCTTGGCTTCACCACCCGTGCGTGGAAGGGCGGACAAGCCCGTGAAGACTGGCTGGCTGCTGGACGCCAGCCCATGCCCGGCCGCCTCAACGACTTACGCCACATAATCTACAAAAAAGCCGATGAGCCATGGCGTCACGCCAAGCGCAACCTTGGCCTGATGATGCGCGAAGGATTGTTGAAAGAGAATATCGACGGTGAGGCGCTGCTTTGGGCGCACAACCGCCTGATCGCCCGCGCCGAAGACCGCCGCATCCTGATGGTCATTTCCGATGGCGCGCCGGTCGATGACTCTACCTTGTCAGTGAACCACGGTGGCTATCTCGAACAGCATTTGCGCAAAGTCATCGAGATGATCGAAACCCGCTCGCCTGTGCAACTCGTCGCCATCGGCATTGGTCATGACGTTACGCGTTATTACAAACGCGCCGTGACCATCATGGATGTCGAACAGCTTGGCGGCACGATGATCGAGCAACTCGCCGGATTGTTTGACGAGGAATAGGCTTGCCTTTCGAACCCCGCATAATATGAGTTAATCATACGATTAAACTTTGCGGGGGATTATATATGAACGTTACCGAAGCCGTCGCCTCACGGCGCTCAATCCGCCAGTTTCTGGACAAGCCCGTCGACAAGGCAATCCTTGAGCGTGTGCTTGCCAAGGCGCAACGTTCGCCTTCTGGCGGCAATACGCAGCCTTGGAACGCCGTCATCCTCACCGGCCAGCCGTTGGCCGACCTCACCGCCAAGATCAAGGCAAAGGCCGCAACCGCGCCTATGGGCGAAGGCCATGAATATGACAT
>JAZKGS010000003.1:0-4724 GCA_040385805.1 Pseudomonadota bacterium
AAGCAAGCAGAAGAGGGCAACGAACTGCTTGCGGGCGAAATGAGCCACAGGGTTAAAAACCTGCTTGCCATCGCGACCAGCCTCACCACGCTGACATCACGATCATCCAAAACCATGGAAGATATGACTCGCGACCTCACACGCCGCCTGACCGCACTAGGTCGCGCCCATGACCTTGTCCGGCCGTTGCCACGCGCGCAAGGCAAGGCAGCGCTTCTTGGCGACGTTATCAGCGTATTGCTTGCACCTTATGACGACCTCGGGGCATTTAGCGGACGGATCCGTGTTGCGGTGCCACGGATGGGCATTGGCGCACGCAGCGCCAACGCCCTCGCTATGATCATGCATGAACTGGCAACCAATTCGGCCAAACATGGCGCGTTATCCAGTGAGGCTGGCGCCCTGGAAATTACTGGTTGTATGGCTGATGACCATTTGGAGTTAATTTGGGCCGAAACAGGTGGACCGGAAATTGACGGGACGCCGACGCTCAACGGCTTTGGCAGCAAAATGGCCGAACAAATGATCGAATCCGAACTTGGCGGCAGTATAAGCTATGAATGGCAACAAAGCGGTCTGGTGGCTACCGTCATGGCAAATGCAAAGCGCCTTCCTGATTAATCGCAATAACTCCAAAATCAGGCAAATTGCGCTTCGGACGTTAGCAATATTGTAACCCCGTTTCTTTAAGCCCTATTACCTATGGGTCGGACTGATATTATATCGCTTATAGGCGCAGGCCAAAAATAATGGCTGTCGCGCGTCTTTTTAAAGGCTTTTCGGGCGGCGGCTCCACCGATAGTGCCAGTGGGGGTGCATCCATCATCACGACCGGCGATGCCAGCCGCCGCTTGCAGATTTTGGATGATTTCGAACAAGCAGGCATAGGCTGGCTTTGGGCGACCGATGCCCAAGGTCGTTTGATTTATATCTCCGAAAAAGCTGCAGAAAAGCTGCAGCAGCCGATGGACACATTGCTCGCGCAACCGCTGACGCTCTTGTTCGAAACCGATGCGCAGAATCCTGGCGAGCGGTCGGAGCGACCACTCAATTTTCAACTCACCGCGCGTAACAAGATTATTGACCAGACCGTCCGCTTTGCTTTGCACGGCGCGCAGAATGCCGGGCGGCAAAGCTGGTGGTCGATTTCAGGACACCCCAAGTTCGACAGCGCGGGTGAATTTCAGGGCTATCGCGGCAGCGCGAAAGACATCTCGGTCGAATATGAACGCAAGCTCGTTGACTCGCGGCTTGCCGAATATGACTCGTTGACGGGCCTTGCCAACCGCCACCGCATGGACAAAAAGCTGGAAAGCACGCTTGCCGCTTACAAGGCTGCCAAACGCAGCTGCACGCTCATTATGATGGACCTTGATCGGTTCAAACATGTCAACGACACGCTTGGCCACCCTGCTGGCGACAATTTGCTGTGCCAGGTTGCACGCCGCCTTGAACGTGTGGTCGGCAGCCGCGGCGAAATCGGCCGTTTGGGCGGGGACGAGTTCCAGATCATCCTCCCGGACATCGATGACCGCGGGAAATTGGGCGAGTTGGCTAACAAGATCATCCAGATCGTCTCGCAACCTTATAACATCGATGATAAGCGAGCCACCATCGGAACGTCTGTCGGTATCGCGATCGCACCCTATGACGGCGTTGATAAGCTTGATGTGGTCCACAATGCCGACCTCGCATTATATGCTGCAAAAAATGGCGGACGCGGTCAATTCCGTTTCTACTCTGCAGACTTAAAGGATGACGCCGCGGAACGCAGCTTGCTTGAAGAGGGCTTGCGCGACGCTCTCGCAAACGAAACGCTAGAGTTGCATTACCAACCCGTCGTTCGCGCGGAAGACAATATGGTGGTGACGTTCGAAGCGCTCATGCGCTGGGACCACCCCGAACGCGGGCCAATCAGCCCCGATGTGTTCGTCCCGATTGCTGAGGAATCCGACCTTATCAACCAAATAGGCGCGTGGGCTTTGAATAAGGCGTGCGCCGACGCGATGGCATGGCCGAAATCAGTCCGCGTCGCGGTCAATGTCTCCGCCGCACAATTCGCGCATTCCGACCTGATCGAAACCGTGACCCATGCGCTCGAAACGTCCGGACTTGCTGCTGACCGGCTTGAGCTTGAACTTACCGAAAGCGTGTTCATGGGCGATGGCGAGACCATCGACGACATTTTCCGTGCGTTAAAAGACCTTGGCATCCGACTTGCACTCGATGACTTTGGTACCGGATATTCGTCCTTAAGCTATCTGCGATCGGCACCTTTTGACAAAATCAAGGTCGACCGCACCTTTGTCGATAGCTGCACGCAAACGGACCAGAATAGTGCCAAGATCATCGCCGCGATCATCGGCCTGTCCGACGCATTGGGTATGGAAACCACGGTTGAAGGCGTTGAGGCATTTGACCAGCTTGAGGTTGTCCGCGGCATGAACGCGCGCTTCATCCAGGGGTGGATTTACGCCAAGGCCATGCGCCAGGAAATCGTGCTCGAACGCATGGCCAGCGGCGATCTGCGCATAGTACCCGACGGCCCATTGCGCCACCGCCCGGAACGCCGGTCTGTATTCCGCCGCATCGGCATCATCCACGACGACCACCGCTATGAAGCATTGATGCGCAACGTATCCAAAACCGGCGCGCTCATCGATGGCTTATTGGGTGTACCGCACGGCACGGGCCTTGTGCTTGACCTTACCGGCGGTCAGCTTGTCGTCTGCACCGTCACGCGCGTTCAGGACGCGATGATTGCGGTCGAGTTCGAAACCCCATTAGTCAGCGATGGTGCCGGCGGCCTATGCACCCGCCACCGCGTTTCGCCCTACGTCATCGCCAGCGCCGCGATGCAGGGCGACAGCGCCAAAAGCAAACCCGTGTTCATGGAGGTTGCCGCCCTGTCCTCCCACGCCATGATGGATTTTTCCGACTGATTTTGTTTGGGCTGAAGTGTTTACTTCCGCCCCGCTTGCACAGAAAGCCTACTTACGCTAGTCCGCGGCCAGCAAACGAATCTCCCGCTTTTACGCTGGTTTGACGCGCGTTTATTGGTCGCTCCAAGCGGCAACCGTGTTGTCTTCCCCATCCGGCCAAAAGCCCATTTTTAAGGGATAGTACCACCATGACCGCAATCGGATTAGACAGCCTGCAAACCCGTTCCACCCTGACCGCTGGCGGCAAGACGGTGGATTATTTCTCGATCAAAAAAGTGTCGGAGAAATTGGGAGATGTGTCGCGTTTGCCTTTTTCGATGAAGGTATTGCTCGAAAACCTGCTCCGTTTTGAAGATGGCGGCTTTACCGTTTCGGTGCAGGATGTGCAGGCGTTGATCGATTGGCAGAAGGACGCCAAGTCGGACCGCGAAATTCAATATCGCCCTGCCCGTGTTTTGTTGCAGGATTTCACTGGCGTGCCTTGCGTTGTGGATTTGGCGGCGATGCGCGATGCGATGACCGCGCTGAAGGCGGACCCTTCGAAGATTAACCCGCTCGTCCCTGTGCACTTGGTCATTGACCACAGCGTGATGGTTGACGAATTCGGCCACCCGAAGGCAGCCGAGCAGAATGTCGAGATCGAGTATCAGCGCAATGCCGAGCGTTATGACTTCCTGAAATGGGGATCAAAGTCGCTGAATAATTTCAAGGCGGTCCCTCCCGGCACCGGCATCTGCCATCAGGTGAACCTTGAGCATATCGCACAGGCAGTTTGGACCAGCACAGGCGTCGACGGCACGACGATTGCTTACCCCGACACCTGCGTTGGCACAGACAGCCACACGACAATGATTAACGGCCTTGGCGTGTTGGGCTGGGGCGTTGGCGGGATTGAGGCCGAAGCCGCAATGCTTGGCCAGCCGGTCTCGATGCTGATCCCGGAAGTCGTTGGCTTCAAGCTGACTGGCGCATTGGCCGAGGGCGTGACCGCGACTGACCTTGTGTTGACCGCCACACAAATGCTGCGCGCCAAGGGCGTTGTTGGCCGCTTTGTAGAATATTACGGCCCCGGCCTTGCATCGCTGTCGCTTGCCGACCGTGCAACGCTTGCCAACATGGCGCCCGAATATGGTGCGACCTGTGGTTTCTTTGGCATTGATGAAAAGACTATCGAATATCTGCGCCTCACTGGCCGTGATGAGGACCAGATTGCTTTAGTTGAAGCTTATGCCAAGGAGCAAGGGCTGTGGGCTTATGCCGATATGGCGGACCCGATTTTCACTGACACGCTTGAACTCGACATGGCAACCGTCGTGCCTTCGCTTGCTGGGCCAAAGCGCCCGCAGGACAAGGTGATCCTGACTGAGGTCGACAATGTGTTCAACGACGACCTGATCAACGTCTACAAGCATGGCAGCGCAAAGCGCGTCGCGGTTGAGGGCAAGACGCATGATATTGGCGACGGTGATGTCGTGATTGCGGCGATCACCAGCTGCACCAATACATCGAACCCGAGCGTGCTTGTCGCCGCTGGACTTGTTGCGCGCAAGGCCAATGCCTTTGGCCTGAAACCGAAGCCTTGGGTGAAGACGTCACTTGCGCCGGGAAGCCAAGTTGTGACCGATTATCTGGATCGAGCCGGTTTGACTGCGGATCTCGACGCAGTTGGTTTCAACCTCGTCGGCTATGGCTGCACCACCTGCATCGGTAACTCCGGCCCGTTGGCGGAGCCGATTTCGGCGGCGATTAACGGCAATGACATTGTTGCGGCCTCGGTCATTT
>JAZKGS010000004.1:0-3946 GCA_040385805.1 Pseudomonadota bacterium
GGGTTGGCGGTCATTGTCTATGTAGCCGGCAAGATGATCTACGACGGCTGGGTTGACCCTGCGGTAGGTATCGGAACACTTTTCGGCTGATTTTCAGAAGTCTATGGGCCGGACAGCGATCCGGCCCATTTAGATTTAGCCTAGATGCTCGGCGAAAAATGCCGTCGTTCGTGAGTCGGCGAGTTGTGCCCCTACTTCATCCCGCCGGTTGCCCATTTCGGCGGCAAAGCCATGGTCAAGACCTTCATAATCATGAAGCGTCACCTTGGGGTGATTGCCGAGGCCAGCATGAATCGCGGCCTGCGCTTCCGGCCCGACGAAATGGTCAGCGGTTGGAATATGTAGCATCAGAGGATTAGCGATCGCATGGCTTTCATTCAGCATCTGATCGATCATCACGCCATAATAGCCAACGGATGCGCTGATGTCTGTGCGTGTGGCCGCCATATAAGCCAGTCTCCCGCCTAAACAATATCCAACGCAGCCGACTTTCTCGACTGGGATCTGACCAGACAGGCCTTTGCGGATTGCATGAATCACAGCCTCAATATCGCGCACACCATCGTCAGCCTCATATTGGCCGAAATAGCCGAAGGCTTGCTGAAGCTCTGCTTCGACATCCGGGTTCAACTCGACGCCAGGCGCAAAGCGCCAGAAAATGTCCGGCGCGACCGCGAGATAGCCTGCCTCTGCTAAATGGTCGCATTTCTGCCTGATCCCTGCATTCACACCAAATATCTCGGGTATGACGATGATCGCAGCGCGCGCGTTTCCCGCAGGTGCGGCCATATAGGCAGGAAACAAAGCATCTTCGCCCAATGCTTCAATCTTCACATATTCACCCATATTCTTCTCCTTGGCGGACATTCTCCGCAATTGCGTGATTCGACTTAACCATTATAGTGTTGTCGATAGGCAAATAGGAGGGCGCGGCCCATGAAGATGAACATTGAGATCGACTGTTCCCCCGAAGAGGCCCGGGCGCTGCTTGGACTGCCCGATGTGACTAAGGCCAATGAGGCGTACGTCGAAAAGATTACGAACCTGATGAATGGCGCTGGCGGCATTGATCAACTACAAGAGCTTGGAAAGCAAATTGCGCCAATGGGGCAAATGGGTTTGCAGCTGTTCCAACAATTGATCGAGACCGGCGCAAAGGCGGCAATGTCCGGCATGAACAACAAAGATAAAAAATAGCGCCTTAAATGAACTCCGCTGACACGATCTTTGCGCTGTCCAGCGGCGCGCCGCCTGCTGCCATCGCTATAATCCGTATCAGCGGCGCTGCGGCGTTTGAAGTTGTACTTGGTTTAGCGGGAAGGGTCCCACACCCTCGAAAGGCGTCCTTATGCGTCTTGCGCGCACCGGGGACCAACGAAATGCTCGATCAAGCCCTTGTGCTGGTCTTTCCTGGTCCAGAGACTGCAACCGGGGAAAATTTGGCTGAACTACACCTCCATGGCGGTCGTGCCGTTGTGCGTGCAGTTGAGAATATCGTTGAGGCTTTTCCGGGCGTAAGGCGTGCAGAGGCGGGAGAGTTTACACGCCGTGCTTTCTTTAATGGCCGAATGGACCTTAATGAAGCCGAAGGTCTGGCAGATCTTCTTGCTGCCGAGACTGAATGGCAGCGCCGGTCCGCGAACCTGATGTTTGGCGGCGCCTTCAGCACGGCGATTGAGCGTTATCGGCAGGAGATCCTTCGCCTATCGGCGCTCACCGAAGCGGAGCTGGATTTCTCTGATGAAGACGATGTTGATTCCCAAAATAACATTTTAATTACAAATGGTTGTTTGGATCTACGGGCGCAAATCAAACACCAACTGGCAACTCCGTCTGCTGAGAAATTGAAAGACGGGCTACGGGTCGTGCTGGCTGGACCACCAAATAGTGGGAAGTCTACGCTGCTCAATGCTTTGGTAGGGCGCGACGCGGCAATTGTGTCTGACATCGCCGGTACGACGCGCGACATGATCGAAATTCCAGTCGCCATCGATGGCATTGCGTTGCTGTTCACAGATACGGCGGGTTTGCGCGACGACAGCGAAGATGTCATTGAACGGATCGGCATCGACAGAAGCCACGCCGCCATGCAGCAGGCGGATATCCTTTTGTGGCTCGGCGACGAAGGCGCCGGTCCCGACCATCCCAATCTGATTGAGATTTCGGCAAAGAGCGACGTCATGGAAAAATCTGCAAAGTCTGCAAATGCCATGTCCGTTTCGGCTCTAACGGGTTTTGGTATGCGCGAACTTCTTCACACGGTGGCCGACAGAGCAAAGACGCTTCTCCCACCGCCCGATCAGTTTGCCATTAATGCGCGGCAACGCGCGCTTTTAGGTGACGCCGCAAATGCGCTAGCCGCGTGCGGAGAGTCGGACGATTGGTTGATTATAGGGGAAAATCTCCGTCAAGCACGGCTGGCCTTTGATGCGTTGACCGGGCGGGCGCATACCGAAGACTTGCTAGATAATATCTTCGGCAAATTCTGCGTCGGCAAATAGTGTTTCACGTGAAACAGGTCTTCAGTCTGTTTTGACCCCAAGTCATTGTTGGTCTATGCGCGAGATATGAGGACCGATTTCGATATCATTGTAGTGGGTGGGGGGCATGCTGGCACCGAGGCTGCGGCCGTCGCTGCGCGCATGGGTGTCCGCGTTGCATTAGTAAGTTTTGATGCCGACATGATCGGTGCAATGTCTTGTAACCCAGCGATTGGCGGACTTGGCAAAGGCCATTTGGTCCGAGAGGTCGATGCGTTTGATGGCTTGATTGGCCGCGCTGCGGATGACGCTGCGGTGCACTACCGGATGCTCAATGCGTCAAAGGGAGCGGCAGTGCAGGGGCCCCGTATCCAGGCAGACCGCAAGTTATTCAAGGCATCGATTCAGCGGCAGCTCGCGCTGCTTCCGAATGTGACGATCATTCAGGCGGAAGCTGCCGGTCTGCATTTTCTGCCCAACGCACCGACGCGCGTGGCAGGCTTGGTATTGGGGGATGATACCATCTTGACCTCCACAGCGGTCGTTCTTGCCACAGGGACATTTCTGGGCGGTAAATTATTTCGTGGGGAGGAGCGGCTGGACGGTGGTCGCGTCGGAGAAGCGTCGGCAATGTTGCTATCGCAACAGTTGCGCGGTGCGGATCTCCCCATTGCCCGTCTAAAGACCGGCACGCCGCCACGGCTGGATGGACGGACGATCAATTGGTCCAAATTAGAAGTCCAGCCCTCCGATGGCGAAGACTGGACAATGTCATCTATGCGGGCACGCCGCACTGTGCCCCAATTGTTTTGCGCGATGTCGCGCACCAATACGCAAACGCATGATATCATTCGTGCAAGCCTTCATCGTTCGCCGCTGTTTGGCGGAGATATTGAGGGCAGGGGGCCGCGTTATTGTCCGTCGATTGAAGACAAGATTTTTCGCTTTGGTGACCGTGACGGTCATCAGGTGTTCCTTGAGCCCGAGGGATTGGACAGCCATTTGATCTATCCGAACGGCATATCGACTTCGCTGCCTACCGATATACAAGAGGCGATGGTTCGTTCTATGGTTGGTCTTGAAGACAGCCAAATTGCTGTTCCGGGCTATGCCGTTGAATATGACTATATTGACCCGCGTTGCCTGGATTCAAGCTTGGCAGTCCGCGGGTTTGACGGGCTTTATTGTGCCGGGCAAATAAACGGCACCACCGGATATGAGGAGGCCGCAGCACAGGGTCTTGTCGCTGGCATGGGCGCTGCGTCGAAGGTCTTGAACCAAGCCATGCCAGCCATTGATCGCACCAACAGCTACATAGCGGTGATGATTGACGATCTCACTCTCCAAGGCGTTACTGAACCTTATCGGATGCTCACCGCCCGCGCGGAATACCGACTTCGCCTCCGTTCCGACAATGCCCCATCAAGATTGACACCGCTCGCCATGTCGGTCGGCGCGGTAGGCAT
>JAZKGS010000004.1:4046-12917 GCA_040385805.1 Pseudomonadota bacterium
ACCTTTCAGTATCGACAAATTACCGCTTAATTGCGGGCCTATCGAATGAGATGGTAGAGCGCCTTGAGACTGCGAAACCGGAGAATCTGGCCGCTGCATCACGTATTCGGGGCATCACCCCTGCTGCCCTGGCGGCGATCCTTGTGCATGCCAAGCGGGCTAAAAATAGCATTGCAGAAGCGGCGTGACGGAATCCGAAGCGATAAACTGGCTCGAAAGCCAGATGGGTGTTTCACGTGAAACAATGGAATCGCTTGAACGGTTTGTGGCGTTTCTAAAACGCGAAGCGGAGAGTCAGAACCTCATTTCGTCGTCAACGCTTGAGCAGATCTGGGCGCGTCATATTGTTGATAGCGCTCAACTTCTGCAATTTGTGGGCAGGCAACCCAAAATAACAAACTGGCTAGACCTTGGGTCAGGCGCTGGGTTTCCGGGACTCATCATAGCGATGCTGAGTGATTTTCCCGTCACACTTGTTGAATCACGTGCACGGCGGGTTGATTATCTTCAACGGGCGGTAGAAATGTTGGACCTCACCGCGCGTGTGCGCGTGGCGGGTGTGACGCTGGAAAAATTGGAAACCGTCCCTTTTTCGGTCATCAGTGCGCGGGCATTTGCGCCATTGCCAAAATTGTTTGAACTTGCGGCACGCTTTGCCACAAATAATACTTTGTGGCTGTTGCCAAAGGGGCGTAATGCGGTCCATGAGTTGGAAGAGACCCAGATGACATGGGACGGAAATTTCCAAGTTATGAATAGTATAACTGATCCAGAGGCAGGCATTCTGGTGGGAACATTATCGGGACATCGCCAACAAAAATTGGTTTCCGGAACACAGGGGCAAAAACGATGATCCGTATAGCCGTAGCAAATCAAAAAGGCGGGGTTGGCAAGACGACAACTGCTATTAATCTTGCTACGGCCCTAGCGGCGAGCGGATGGCGGTGTGTTCTTGTCGATCTCGATCCACAGGGAAATGCTTCGACCGGGCTTGGGTTGAAACAGGCGCAGCGCATTCACAGCAGTTACGATCTTCTGCTCGGTGACGCGTCCTTAAAAGATGCAGCCATACCAACGCTGATTCCCAATCTCGATATTGTCCCGGCGACGGTTGATCTGTCAGGCGCCGAAATCGAACTCGTTGAGTATGAAGACCGGACAGGTCGGTTAAAAGCGGCCTTCGATAAGTCCGATACCCATTGGGACATTTGCCTGATTGATTGTCCGCCTTCGCTTGGACTGATTACCATTAACTCGCTTGTAGCCGTCGATTCCATTCTGGTCCCTCTGCAATGCGAATTTTTTGCGCTTGAGGGTCTAAGTCAGTTATTACAAACAGTTGAGCGCATCCAGGGACGGTTTAATCCAGCTCTGACGATCATGGGTGTTGCGCTGACGATGTATGACAAACGCAACCGGTTGACTGAACAGGTGGCGGATGACGTGCGCAGCTGCCTTGGTGATCTTGTTTTCAATACCGTCATCCCTCGCAATGTCCGATTGTCCGAAGCGCCAAGTCACGGGCTTCCGGCGTTGGTTTATGACCATAAATGCTCAGGGTCGGAGGCCTATATGAAACTTGCACGAGAATTGATTGGCCGCTTGCCGGCACGGGAGCTAGCTGCGTGAGCAACGATAATCCGTCTGAGAAATCGCCCTTGAAAAAGAAAATGGGCCTTGGCCGGGGCCTCGACGCTTTATTGGGTGAAGCGCTGCGTGGTGGTGATAGCGGTGCGTCCACGTCCAGTACGGAGCGCGATTCGCGTGGTCAGGGTGTGGCGACCTTGTCGGTCATCGACATTCGTCCAAATCCAAATCAGCCGCGGCGGCATTTTTCTGATGAAAAGCTTGACGAGTTGGCGGCGAGCATTGCCAAGCATGGGATTATCCAACCCATCGTCGTGCGGCCATTCGAAGGCGGATACCAAATTGTGGCGGGCGAGCGCCGCTGGCGTGCGGCACAGCGGGCGCAGTTGCACGATTTGCCTGCCATCATCCGGAATTTTGATGACACGGAAACGCTTGAGATTGCGTTGCTTGAAAATATTCAGCGCCAGGATCTCAACCCGCTTGAAGAGGCGGAGGCTTATAAGAAGCTGACCGAGGTGTTTGGTCACAGTGCGGCAGAGCTTGCAGAGCTCGTACATAAATCGCGCAGCCATGTAGCGAACATGATGCGGCTACTCGATTTGCCGGCGATTCTTCGTGATCTCGTGACCGAAGAAAAGTTGAGCATGGGCCACGCACGTGCGCTGCTGGGAAGCGAAAACGCCGTTCAATTGGCGATGTTGGTCATCAAAAACGGCCTGTCGGTTCGCGCTACGGAAGCTTTGGTTCAGCAAGAGCGCGCGCCCAAAGCGCAAAATCAAAAGCGGCCGAGCCAGCCTGAAAATGCCGATATTCGTGCTGTCGAGTCGCATCTCGGCGATCTATTGGGCCTTAAAGTGCGAATCGCTCAGAAGAACGCGACTGGAGCGGGCGCAGTGACATTCGAATATGGCAGCTTGGACCAATTGGACATGTTGTGTCAGCGTCTAACTGGCGAAAAGTTTTAGGGTTTTTGCCAGTAAACGTGACTGCATTAACCTTTTTACGGCTCCACAACTGGCATTTTTGGCGGTTTTGAGCCGTTTGTTCCGTCGTTCGGCAATCATGGTCTGCGCGCCAGACCTGAACCTGTTAACCATGATGTGCAGCAAAGCCTTATGATTCCATGTGCATAAAGAGACCAGAATGCAGTGGGGCATTCCGAATCTGCTTAGTCACGAAGGACCAGAATATGTTGAACAAATTGAAAGTCGCTCTTTTGGGCGCGAGCGCTGTTGTCGCATTTGCGTCGACTGCCACACAGGCTCAAGCGGCTACGCAAACTGCCGATGCGCGCGTTACCATTATTCCTGCCGTTCAATTGGCACAAAATGACGTGCTCGACTTTGGCGTGATTGCATCAAGTTCGACCGCAGGCACCGTCGAATTACCAATCGGGTCGAACTCCCGCACTTGCTCGGCTGGCGTTACCTGCATTGGAACTGCGCTGCGTGGTCGGTTCACGGTGACTGGTGCCACAAATGGCTATACCGTCGCCATCACCGTGCCTGCTACCGCGACTTTGACCTCTGGCGCCAATACGATGACGGCAGCGTTGGTACCGTCAATCACTGGATTCACATCGGTCGGCGCTGCGGAGGTTTTCTTTGTAGGTGGCACCTTGGTGGTAGGCGCTAATCAGGCTGCCGGGCTTTACACCGGAACCTACAACGTTTCGGCCAACTATCAGTAAGCGTGGCGGCGGTTTTTAAACGCCGCCGTTCAAACACCGCCGCTCAAAACAACGCCCCTGACAGCCTCGCTGTCGGGGGCTTTTTTATGCCGGCGATTTAGCGTTAGCGGGATGGTAACCATATTAAGGCATGTTGCCCCTGTGGACCAGTGCGCAGGGAATGACCCCCCTACGCATTTTCAATGTGGGTGAAAAATATGTCTAAATGGCTTGAAAAAGCATGCCGGCTAAAAGCTGGCCGATTTGCTGCGTTAGCAGCGACCGCAATCTTAACTTCAATGATCCCGATGGGCTCTGCGCATGCTGCAGGTGACCTCTTAATTGCGCCAACACGCATAATCCTTGACGGGCGACGCGGGACTGAGGTGATCCTCAACAACGTAGGTGCACAGGAGGCAACTTATCGCATCACGCTTGAGCTCCGCCGGATGAATGACCAAGGTCGGCTGGATGATGTCGACCCGGAAACGGCTACCGACGCAGAAAAAAATGCGTTGGAGATCATTCGATACGCGCCGCGCCGGGTAACGCTCCCGCCCAATCAGCCGCAGTCTATTCGCATTGGCCTACAGCCCAATGAGGCAATCGCCGACGGCGAATATCGTGCACACATGCTATTTCGCGCGATTCCCAAGACACCGGCGGCGGACGGATCGGATAACGCAGATGCAGGGGTAAAAATTCAACTTATCCCCATCTACGGCATCAGCATTCCGGTCATTGTTCGAAAAGGCACCCTTCAGGCGACAGCCGCATTGAATAACGTGCGTTATGGTAAAGACGAACAAGGTCCAACACTTGAACTTGATATAAATCGGTCAGGCCAGCGATCGCTGTTTGGCGAAATTCACGTGTCGAAGCCTGGTGCGTCAGTACCTTTAAGCGTCACCAAGGGCATTGCAGCATATCTGGAAATTGCCCGCCGGACGGTGTCGATTCCGTTATCACCTGAAATAGCAGCGCAATTGCGCGGCGAGGTTATCGTCTCTTATTTCGAGGCGCCGGAAGCTGGCGGCGGACTGATCAGCCAGGTACGTGCCGTTCTACCCTGACATTTTCGTCAGCTAGTCCACTATGGGCACATATTTTCATAAGGCCTCAAAGGCGCTGATGGCAATCGCCGTCGCAACCGGGATACTCGCAGTTCCGGTTGCGCCTGCGCTTGCCAATGGCTGGCAGGCAAATGAAGATGATGCTTTATTATTCGACGTGCGTGTTGGCCAATGGCGCGTCGGCGATGGTGTCCGCGGGTATCAGACAGACACCGGCGTATGTATTGACTTGGCGGATACCGTCATGGCTTTTGACTTGCCTGTCCGTGTCGACAAAAAGTCGCGCCGCGCAACTGGCTGGTTGTTTGAAGAAAGTCGGACTTTCACCCTCGACCGTGATTCTAACATGGTACAAATCATGAACAAAATCCAAAATCTGGGTGAAGGTGACGTACGCGATGTTCCCGAAGGATGGTGCGTTAACGCTGACGTGATGGCCAAGTGGCTCAATGTCCAGTTGAAGGTCGACCAAGCCAATGCATTGATCCTCGTCAGTGCTGACCGGCCTTTGCCCTTTGAACTGGCGGAAGAACGCAAAGCGCGTGCAGCTAAGGTCCGGCCGCCGAAAGAATTTGACCTCAACAGCCTTCCCCAGGCGCGGGATCCCTATAAATTCTTTCGGACGCCATCGATCGATATCGTCGCATCAATCAATGCAGTGCGCGACAAACAATCCGGGCGACGCGTCGATGCCCGATATGAGATGTACGCTAGCGGCGAAATCGCCGGGGCGTCCTTCGACGCCCGCCTGTCATCAAATGGTCGGGCTGTGCCGGAAAGCTTGCGCTTGCGGGCCTATAAGACTGACCCTGAAGGTCAGCTTTTGGGCGCCTTGCGGGCCACACATTTCGCCTTGGGCGATGTAGCAACCAACGCAACGTCCCTAGGCATCCAAACGACTGCAGGCCGAGGCGCATTTGTCACTAACCGGCCACTCAATAGGCCAGCCAGCTTTGACCGAACGGTGTTTCGCGGAGAATTACCTGACGGCTGGGAAGCGGAACTGTATCGCAATGACCAGCTGATCGGTTATGTTCAGAGCCGCGGCGACGGGCGTTTTGAATTTCTCGACGTGCAATTGCTATATGGTCAAAACCGGTTTGAGGTCGTGCTCTATGGTCCGCAGGGGCAGATACGCCGTGAGGTAAAAATGATTCCTGTGGGGCTGGATTCAATTCCGCCCCGCGAAACTTATTACTGGGCAGCGATCCAAGACGCAGGCCGAGATCTCATAAACCTCGATAAGGTTGAGGATAACGAATATCTTGGTTGGCGTGCAGGTTTTGGCATCGAACGGGGCCTTGACCCAAAGACGTCAGTCGCTGCGTCTTTTTTCAGTTCAATGTTGCGCGGTCAGCGTCAATATTATCTGGAAAGCTCGGTTCGCCGTGCCATAGGTCCCTCATTGATTGAAGTGGCGGGTGCCGCAAACCTCATTGGCGGCTATGCCTTGCGTGGGCAAATGCTCGCACAAGTTGGTCAAGCCCTGCTGAGCGGCGAAAGCGCTTGGCTATTTGGCAATTATCAAAGCGAACGATACGACCGCGACGTTCGGCGTTTCAACAGTCTGTCCATCGACCATGCCATCAAGCTGGGCCGACAATATGTACCGGTACGCGGCGAGGTTCGCTATATTGAACGGACCGATGGTGGAAGCAGGCTTGAAGCCGTATCTAGAGTCTCATTTAATATCAGTCAGTTGAATGCAAGTACAGAGCTGATATGGACGCAAGACCGGGACAAAGGCAGTTTTGATCCAACTTCCCGCCTCGATGCCGCCATGCGTCTGTCCGGCCGCGTTGGCGGATTGCGTTTACGCGGTGAGGCCACATTTGGGCTTTCGGAGGATGCCGGTTTTCGTGAATCCAAAATCACGGGTGAATGGCGCGCCGGCGAGAGCGCCGATTGGAAGGTCGAAGCAGGCTATTCTGCAAGTGGCGCGCGTGGTCGCCTTTCTTTAGGGCATAGTCGGCGCTTCAAACATTTTGCGCTCACCGGGCAAGTAGAAGCCGCGAGCGACGGATCAGTCGCAGCAGGGTTGAATTTGGCGTTCAGCCTTGGACCCAATCCACATAATGGCAACATCCGCGTGGCAGCCGACAAGCTTGCAGCCTCCGGACAAGCCTTTGCGGTCGTTTTTCAGGACGACAATGCCGACGGCATTCGACAGCCAAATGAACCAGTTCAAAAGGGTGTCGAGTTGACGGCGGGTACGTCGGGCCGAGGATTGCCAACAGATGCGCAAGGCCGCAGCATTATTGACGGCCTTCAACCATATGAGCAAATCCTGATTGGGATTGATGCCTCAAGTCTGCCTGATCCGTTTGTTCAGCCTGCGACGAGCGGCATTGTCATCACACCGCGTCCAGGCATTCCGACAATCATTGAATTGCCCTTGGTGTCGGCTGGTGAAATTTCGGGCAGTTTGCAACGTGAAGGCGGTAAAACGCTGAGCGGCGTTGATATTGAATTGCTCGATAAAAATGGCCGCGTCGTAAAATCTACGCGTACCGAATATGACGGGTTCTTCCTCTTTGAATTTGTCCCGTATGGCAAATACCGCATTCGCGTTGCGGCTTTATCCGCCAACATTGTCGGCGTTGCTGCCGAATTGCCGGGCTCAGCCGAATTGGGCAAAACCAATAGCAGTCTTGATATGGGTATCGTTATCGCGCGTGCCATACCCCGCGTGGCAGCTATGGCAACGGGTCCAACGGGCCCTGCTCAAGGGCCGTAAGCTGCCCCCTATGCATCCGTTTTAAATTTACGTCGTTGCTGTTGCTGAACAGTGCAGGGTCGCATAGGCTTTGCGTGGGAGCAATTTATGGATGCAACGCAAGGCACAACGCGCAAAGTCGTGAAACGACACCACATCTTCACGCGGCTATGGCATTGGGTAAATGCCCTTGTGGCAACGATTTTGCTGATGAGCGGTCTCATGATCTTCAATGCGCACCCGCAATTATATTGGGGTGAATTTGGCTCGCGTGAAGATTATGCATGGCTTCAGATTGACGACACGCGCACGACAGGATTTGTGAGAGTCGGCGGCGCGCGCGTTGAAACCACGGGAGTGCTTGGACTTTCCCTGGATGCAAATGACAATGTGCGCCGCGTGGCTTTCCCTGGATGGGCCACCATACCGACCGGCTATGATTTAGCCGCTGCCCGGCGTTGGCATTTCGCCTTTGCCTGGTTGTTCGCGATTGGCTTGACCGCGTTCATGCTCGTTTCGCTGATTAACGGTCATATCCGCAAGGACTTGCACGTTCGCCGCGCGGAATGGAACTTTGCGGCCATTTGGACGGATATCAAAAACCATGCCCGGTTGCGGTTCGATCACGCCCACGGCGCGTATAATGTCTTGCAGAAATTCAGCTATATCGGCGTGATCTTCTTATTATTGCCACTCCTAATCTTGACGGGGATCACCATGTCGCCTGCTATGAACGCGGCTTGGCCGTGGTTGCTGGATATTTTTGGTGGACGGCAATCCGCGCGTTCGCTGCATTTTATCGCTGCTGCGTTGATGACGCTCTTTGTGGTCGTGCACCTGATCATGGTGCTGCTCTCTGGCCCTATTAATGGCATCCGATCAATGATTACCGGGCGGCATGTGGCAAGGTCGACACCTGTGGAGGAATTGCGATGACAGAGGACCGCAAGCTAATGCACCGCCGCGATCTGTTGCGCGGCGCGACTCTGGGAAGCAGTGCGCTAATCCTCAGCGGCTGTGACGCCATGAATGAAAGTGCGACATTCCGGTCGGCGCTGCGCGTGGCGGAAAAGCTGAACCAAGCGACGCACCGCACGCTAACGGATCGCGCGACACTGGCGCCTGAATTTGCGATGTCGGACATCTCGCCTGTATTCAAAACCAACGGTTCACTGACGGGGACTTCAACGGACTATCTGGCGCATCTGCAAAACAATTTCGCAGATTGGCGTTTGCGTGTTGACGGCATGGTAGCGAATCCGATGAATGTTAGTCTGGACGCGCTCAGAGCGATGCCAGCGCGCACACAGATCACGCGGCATGATTGTGTAGAAGGGTGGAGCGCGATTGCACAATGGCGAGGCACGCCGCTTCGGCTGTTGCTACAACAGGCGCAATTGTCGAGCCGTGCGAAATACATCGTGTTCCACTGTGCGGATAATTACGGCGCGCGCCCTTATTATGAATCGATTGATCTGATCGATGCCTTTCATCCGCAAACCATCTTGGCATGGGCCATGAATGGCGAAACCCTGCCAGTGAAATATGGCGCGCCCGTCCGGCTGCGCGTAGAACGGCAACTGGGGTACAAGCAGGCCAAATTTGTGATGGGGATCGAAGCAACCGATGATCTGTCGAAATTCCATGGTGGAAAGGGCGGATATTGGGAAGATGTTGGGGATTATGAATGGTATGCGGGAATCTAGGCTTGCGCGGCTGCGCCGTTAATGGAAAAGCCTTTGGCAGCTATTAGGGAGGCCCAAGCAACATGAAGACCCGCGCCGCAGTCGCATTTGAAGCCAAAAAGCCGTTGGAGATTGTCG
>JAZKGS010000005.1:0-15107 GCA_040385805.1 Pseudomonadota bacterium
AGCCCGACTTAATGTTCGGAGTTGCGGTCGAGGTCCAACGCTGCCCAGAAAACCAGCGCGCTGCCAAGCCGCAGGAAATGGTCAGCAAGGGCGGGGTCCAGGCCCTGCCCGCTGGCGAGTTTGACCGCTGCCAGTGCAGCCTCTGCGCCACCTGTTGCGGAGACTTGTTCCACAAGCATAGCAACGGCAAGGATGTCCACCGCAAGTTGATCAGTTTCATCACGTGGCGGCACCGGTGCCAGGCCATCTTGCAAAATCCGCATCCACAACCGGTGGTGCAATTCATCAAGCCGGCTTTCGTCCGTGCAAACTGACTGCGCGAGTTTCGAACCGATCCAACTCAGCCGCGCTTCACGGGAAAGTGCTGGCTGTTTGACATCGGAATTGAACTGGTTTTGCGATGAATACATGGGGTGCGCCCTTATTGTTGAACCGAACCCCAATATGTTGCTGTGATGATTTCAGAGTCGTTAAGGACACTTAAAAAGTGTAGCTGACCCCGCCTGCGACAAACCATTGGTCGGCATCGCCGCGCAGCGACGTTACAGGGGATCTTTTGGCATCATTGGTCATCCGCGAATAGCTTACAAAGCTGTAGACGCCCCAGCCACCGTCACGTGCGTCACCTGACAAATCGACGCCTCCAAGCAAGCTGGCGCCATAGCTTTTCCAGCCACCCTTTGCGTCAAATTGCGGCAGACCGCTTGCGCTGCTTCCGGCCTCGTCGATGCTGAAATAGGTATCGGCGTAATTGTCGTCGATATGTGTTGCTGACAGGATCAGGCTGGTGAAGATCGCGGTCGATAGCGGCGTCGAATAAGTGATGCTTGGTGTAACAACGCGGCCTTTGTGCGCGCCAGCGACGTCCCATTGAAAGTCGCTGCCAACGGTAAGGGTATCATATGGGTTGATCACTTTGGAGAAGGATACCCCAGCGGTTGCGCCGATTTCGACCGCGACCTTTTCTTTACCCAGCAAGGCAACCACAGGGTCTTTGATGTTACTGTTGCGATCCAAACGGACACGCATGAGCGGGCCCGCTAGAAATTTCACGTCGCTGTCGTTGTTGCTGTCGGCAATCAAGTCGGCGTAAAGGCCGGGGCCACGCACGCCAAATTCGATTCCACCAACGCTGCCCTGCGCAATCGGTGCCGGAAACAGCACATAATCATCCGACCCGTCGTAACTTGGGCCATAGCCAGCACCAATGCCGACAGTTATCCAATCGCCTGCAAATACACCGCGGTCAGTTATGTCCGGTTTAGCCTGTTCTGCATCCTGCGCGTAAACGGGCGTGCACATAGCGACACCGGCCAAAGTTGTGGCGAGGCCGGTTTTTAAAATTTTCATCAAATATTCCCATATTACGAAACAAGGGAACCTTGCTGGGCACAGGTTAGTTCCGCTCAGGCGGTAGAAACTAAATTATAACATATATTTCATTTTGACCCGCTGACTTACATCAGCCGATTCTACCGCAAATGCAGCCGATTTGAATTTCGGTGGTCCGGCCATGACAACAGGATTTCGCGAGAAACCGAAGCCTTCTTTTGGCAAGAATACTGCCATGTCCATTTTGCTGTTGGCATTTTCGTCATGCACTAAAGCGACGGCATAGGTGCCTTGAGTGATGCCGTCGAATGACACATGAGCAGAATCGCGTGCGGGCACATTAGCGCGGAAGCTTTTGGGATCTTTGCTGCAATCCGGAAAAAAGCGCGGATTTGCGGTCACGCAAACAAGGACATTGCCCTTCATGCTGCGTAGACCATAAATATTGACGTCAAGCGTGGCGGTTGTGGCCGTGGCCTCAGCCGCGCCGGCTAAGACGGTGGCTCCAAGTGCCGAGGCCAAGATCAGTGCCGCACAATTTGTCCCAAAACCTGAAATATAACCCATAATTTCCCCGATACGCATCATGGTGCTTCTGGTGATGTGTTGCTGTTATCAGCCATTGCCCTAATTTGCCGTTAACTATGAACTTGGGAAAACATTCCCAGCCCATATGGTTTGTCACACCCATGATTGTCATGATCGCTAGCACAGCGCCCAATGCCCCAACATGAATAGGGATGACAAAAACCAGTGCAGGGATGACAAACGCGCCGGACAAAGCCTCCCATGGATGAAACGCCATGGCCGCCCATGCGGTTGGCGGACGGCTTTCATGGTGGACCGCATGTGCGGCCTTGAACCAATATGGCCGATGCATCAGGCGGTGGGTCCAATAAAACCAAGTATCGTGCGCAAAAAGATACAAGAAGACCGAAGCTGGCAGATACCAGAGCGGAAAGGCATCGACCTCAGAATAAATCCTTGTCCAACCAAAGCTGTCCCAACCCCAAGCGACAATCCCACCAGGGATGCCGTAAATTGCTGCACTCGCGAGGCTCCAGCCAATCTCGCGCTTAATTTGGCGATCGAGACCGGCATATAACCCGGGTTCGCGGATCTTGGTTGCCCATGCAAAAGCACCGCTGACGAGCAAATAGCGCGTTCCAACGATTGCAGTCATTGCCGCTGCAGACAAAAACAAGACAAGCAAACTATCCATCCCTCGCCCTTACCCGCGTTGCTATCACTTTAGCAAATTCCGCGTTTTAAAATTTTTCGGTCCGGATATACTGATAACATCACCATCCTGCATCACGGATATTGGTCCGTCATATCGATTGGCAGCTTCACCCAATAGCGCAAATTCAAGCATCTCGGGCACTGACGGCACGATATGGGTGAAGGCAAGCATGCCCACATTTGATGTTGTGGCGACATCAGCAGCCAATTCAGGGCTGATATGGTAGTTTTGAATATCATCGAATATTTTGGCGCGATTTGGCATTCCTGCCTTTTGCGCGCTGCTGGCGAGCGTATCGACGATGCGCGGGGACAGTAATTCGCTTACCAAAAGGTCGGAGCCATTGGCCGCAGCCGCGAGCTTTGGCGTAAACGCGGTGTCGCCTGTAATGGTGACGCTTCTGCCATTGTAATCGACGCGATAGCCAAAGGCCGGCTTAATTGGGTCATGGTCGACAGCAAACGCAGTGATGCGCACGCCATCTGCGTCATAAACCGTACCCGGCTGAACGGCCGCGCCGACCATGCCAAAGCCGGACTGCGGCACCACAGCCTCGCCATGATGCGCAATGCGGTAGGTGGAATCGATGCGATAGGCTGCGTTGTATCCGTCGGTGATTTCGATGACGCCTTGCGGGCCGGAAACCTTCAAGGGTGTTTTGGCGCTGGTTCCTGCCCAACGCTGCAGGGTAAATGGACCAAGGCCTTCAAAATGGTCGCTATGCAAATGCGTCAGCCACACGCCTTGCACCTTATCGAGCGGCATTCCCATCAACGACAAGGTCTCGCCCGACCCTTCGCCCATGTCGAAGACGAACAGTTTCCCATCGGCAATTACAACGGTGCAAGCGGCGGCGCGGTCACGACTTGGTAAGGGCGAGCCAGTTCCGCAAAAACCGACATGTAATTGGTCTGCGGGCAATTGTGCCATCACGTTGCGCATCATTGCATTATCTGCGGCGCGATTGATGAGTGCCAGCGCAAATGGGTCGCGCTGCGTGTATGCAACGCCGCCCGCAACTATGCCCAGACCAAGCAATGCCAAAAGCCATTTTTTCCGCATCTTATTTCCCCCCAATATGCATCACCTTTAGCCCGCTTTATTGCCTGTGGCATTTGAAAATGCACGCTGCATCCGAGCGTTGCAAAAAATGGCAACATAGAAAGCTGTGTATTACATTTGCAGGCCCTTCCCCTTGTAAAACGGCTGCGCTAGGGCAACAGCGTGACTCTCGAAAATATCAAATGCGATGTGGCCATTGTTGGCGGCGGTCTTGCGGGCGGACTAATCGCGCTCGCGCTTTCCAAGATGCGGCCTGAACTGCATGTTGTTCTCATTGAACAAGGACAAAGCTTTGGTGGCAATCACATCTGGAGTTACTTCGCCAGCGACATTTTGCCGGAGCATCGCTGGCTGACGGCACCTTTGGTGACTTATGGCTGGTCGGGTTACGAAGTGAAGTTTCCGGCGCACAGCCGGTCACTCGACAATATCTACTACACCATCGAATCCGAACGGCTTGATTGGGTATTGCGAAAAAATCTACCAGCTACCTCCCTAATGCTTGGCCGTGAAGTGAAGGCCGTGTCGCCCCGTCTCGTGGTGCTCGATGGCGCACAGCGGATCAATGCTGGTGGCGTCATTGACGTGCGCGGCGCAGGCGACCTCAACCATCTCGATTGCGGTTGGCAGAAATTCACGGGACAATTGATGCAATTGTCCGAGCCGCATAACATCACAAAGCCAATCGTGATGGACGCTACCGTTGACCAGCATGATGGCTACCGCTTCGTCTATGTCCTGCCCTTTGGCATGGACAAGGTATTTGTCGAAGACACTTATTATAGCGACAAGCCCGACCTCGATCCGCGCATCTTACGGCAACGGCTTGCGGCTTACGCCGATGAAAAGGGCTGGAAAGTCGAACGCGTCCTGCGTGAGGAAAATGGTGTTTTGCCCGTTGTCATGGGGGGCGATCTTGAAAGTTACTGGAATAGCGGCAGCGGCCGAACGGCTAAGGCCGGCGCGCGCGGTGCGTTTTTCCAAGCCGTCACCAGCTATTCCCTGCCCGACGCAGTGCGTAACGCCATTTTCATTGCCGAGCAGCCTGACCTTGACGGGGATAAACTTAACCTCGTGATGCGGCAACGCGCCGAGGAGCACTGGAACAAGGGCAAATTCTTCCGCATGCTTAATCGGATGCTGTTCCGCGGCGCCGATGGGGCCGACCGCTACAAGATCTTGGAACGGTTCTACAGGCTAAAGCCCGGATTGATTGAGCGCTTTTATGCGGGAAATACAACGAACGGTGACAAGGCGCGCATCCTGACTGGCAAGCCGCCCATTCCCATAGGGAAAGCCATCACCGCGATCCGGAGCAAGAAAAAATGACTAAGACAGCGGCAATCATTGGTGCCGGATTTGGCGGCCTTGCGCTCGCTATTCGTCTGCAATCGGCAGGCATCTCCACCACAATAATTGAGGCACGGGACAAGCCCGGCGGCCGTGGCTATTATTGGGAGAAAGACGGATTCACTTTTGATGGCGGCCCGACAGTTATCACTGACCCGCCCTGCCTTGAGGAGTTATGGGGGCTGTCTGGCCATAAAATGGCGGACGACATCGAATTGATGCCCGTATTCCCATTCTACCGCCTGAATTGGCCTGATGGCACGAATTTCGATTATTCGAACGATGCGCCGGGATTGAAAGCCGAAATCGAAAAGCTGAACCCCGATGACGTCGAGGGGTATCGCAAGTTCCTCGAATATTCGAAGGGTGTGTTTAAAGAAGGCTACCAGAAACTTGGTTCAGTCGCGTTTCTCGACTTTGCGTCGATGATAAAGGCTGCGCCAGCGTTGATGAAATATCAGGCATGGCGCTCGGTGTATTCGATCGTGTCTTCTTACGTTAAAGACGAGAAGTTGCGTGAGGCATTGTCTTTCCACACCTTGCTCGTCGGCGGGAACCCGATGAGCACCAGCGCGATTTACGCGTTAATCCACACCATCGAAAAAGAGGGTGGCGTGTGGTTTGCCAAGGGCGGAACCAACCGTCTCGTTCAGGCTATGGTGACGCATTTCGAGCGGCTCGGCGGAACAGTTCGTCTGAACGATGCCGTCGAAGAAATCGAAACACGCGGTGACAAGGTAATCGGCGTGCGCACGAAATCAGGCTGGCGTATGGACTGCGACATGGCGGCATCCAACGGCGACCTGATGCACACCTACAAGGATCTGCTGACCAGCAACAAGCGTGGCGAGCGTGTCACCAAGGCATTGCGCCGCAAGAGCTGGTCGCCATCATTGTTCGTGTTGCATTTGGGTATCAAGGGCACTTGGCCCGGCATTCCGCACCACATGATCCTGTTTGGTCCGCGTTATAAGGGTCTGCTTGACGACATCTATAAGAACGGTGTCCTGCCACAGGATTTCTCGCTCTATCTCCATCATCCGACCGTAACCGACCCAAGCCTTGCGCCAGAGGGTTGCTCGACCTTTTATGTCCTCGCACCTGTTGCACATATGGGCAAGGCACCGCTTGACTGGGATGGTGACGTCGGTGAAGCGTTGAAGGAACGGATTTTGGACGAGCTGGAACGCCGCCTGATCCCCGATATCCGTAGCCGCATCATGACTCAGTTCCATTACACACCAGCCGATTTTGGCCGCGATCTGTCAGCACATTTGGGCAGCGCATTCAGCCTTGAGCCAGTTCTGTGGCAATCGGCCTATTTGCGTGCGCACAACCGTGACGATGCGATATCAAACCTGTATTTCGTCGGTGCCGGCACGCACCCCGGCGCTGGCATCCCAGGCGTCGTGGGCAGCGCCAAGGCAACTGCGGCATTGATGGTGGAGGCCGCAAATACGTGAAGCGCCTTGCGATCTATTGCGGGTCAGCCACGCCTGAAAACCCCATCTACATCAACGTCGCTCGCGAAGTCGGGAAGGCGTTGGCCAAACGCGGCATTGGTGTCGTCTATGGCGGAGGCCGCTTAGGTCTGATGGGTGCGGTGGCCGACGCCGCATTGGAGGCAGGCGGCGAAGTCATCGGGATTATCCCGGAGGCTTTGGTCGGCGCCGAAGTTGCGCACAAGGGTTGTACCGAGCTGCACGTTGTTTCGGGCATGCACGAGCGCAAGCAACGTTTCACGGATTTGTCCGACGGTTTTATAACTATTCCGGGCGGCGTCGGAACTATGGACGAATTGTGGGAAGCAATCAGCTGGTCACAGCTTGGCTACCACCAAAAGCCGGTTGGTTTGTTGAACGTCGCCGGATTTTACGACCAATTGATCGCTTTTAACCAGAATATGATCGACGTTGGCTTCATCCGGGCCCAACATTCCGGGATTATGATTGTCGACGAAAATTTGGATGGCTTGCTCGAAAAAATGGCCGCTTATGTCCCGCATAAAACAATCTTCCAGATGAAGGCGGACGACCTGTGACTCCCCTCCCGGAAGCGGGAGGGGCTGGGGGTGGGCTTTCCCCTTCACAAGCAGACAGCGCGGTTGAGGCCGCGCACCCTTCCCTAACCTCTGCCGCAGGCGGGAGCGGAACATTGGACCGCCCCGCGCTTGTCGAATTCGCACGAGAAAGCATTTCGCGCGGATCGAAATCTTTCCGCTTTGCCAGCCGCCTGTTCGACCGGACCACCCGCGAACGCGTCTGGCTGCTCTACGCATGGTGCCGCAAATGCGATGATATGGCCGATGGCCAAGACCATGGCGGCACGATGGAGGCAGTCACCGACCCGCAGGCAAGGCTGAATGCCATACGTGAACTAACTGCGCTTGCACTCGCCGGAACGCCAACAGGCGAGCCAGCCTTTGACTGCCTAGGCGTGGTCGCACGTGAATGCGGCATCACGCCGCGCATGGCAGAGGATGTCATTGAGGGCTTCGCGCTTGACGCTGCCGACTGGCACCCGCGCCGTGAAAACGACCTATATCAATATTGCTACCACGTCGCAGGCGCGGTCGGCGTGATGATGGCGGTTGTCATGGGCGTGCCAGCGGATGACGACGCAACTCTGGACAGGGCCTGCGACCTTGGTCTTGCGTTTCAGCTTGCCAATATCGCCCGTGACATTGCCGAAGATGATGCGGCTGGCAGATGCTATTTGCCTGATGATTGGCTCGCGATGCTCGACATTGGGCCGGGCGAGCATATGAAGCCCCATAACCGCAAGAAACTGGCGTTGATGGGCCGCTGGCTCGCCGATGAGGCTGAGCAATATGAGGCATCCGCGCGCGTTGGCGCAAAGCATTTGCCGTTGCGCGCACGCTGGGCAGTATTGTCAGCGGCAGGCATTTACGGCGAAATCGCTCGCAAGGTCCGCGCCGCCGATGCGCAAGCATGGGACCAACGGATTTTTACCAGCCGGCCAGAGAAATTCCGTTGGGTGCGCAAGGCGTTTGTGGATGCAATTGCGAACAATCCACGTGATATGAACCGCGACACTTTGTGGACGCGATCGGGCGGGGCGAAAACCAGTCTTTAGCTTGATGCAAGCAACCGCGCGGCACGTCCGGATAACCGTTCCACGGCCGCTTCATGAATGCCTGGTGCGCAGCAGATAAGTCCGAAATCCAATGGCTTGGGCTTGTTGTAGAATATGGGTCGCCCAAGCGCATCGGTAACAACTCCGCCCGCCTCTTGTGCCACCAGATGCGCCGCTGCGATGTCCCATTCATTGCCCCATCGCAATGTCGCCACAAGGTCAGCACGGTCACAGGCGACCATCGTCATGCGCATCGCAATACTGTTGGGCTTGGTTACCGTTATCAAATCTAAATCCAATCGCGGCAAATCATCTGCAGGCACTCGTGATCCGGGGAAATTTTCCCTTATGCTGCACGCCAGCCGATCACCATTGCAGGTAACGCCTTCGCCGCTCGCGGCTATCCACGTCTTGCCTTGCGCGGGCGCCGCCATGACGGCAAACACCGGAACGCCATCGGCAACCAAAGCGACCGACACACACCAGCCGCTGCGGCCGCGCACATAATCGCGGGTGCCGTCGATCGGGTCGACTAACCACAATAACCGTGCATTTAACCGTGACGGGTCATCAACAGTTTCCTCCGACAACCACGCTGCCTCAGGCAGGATCGCACGTAAACGCGCGGTCAGCAGCGCGTCCACCGCCATATCGATATCGCTGACGGGGTTGTCCTTGCTCTTTTCCCATACTTTGGCGTCGGGCACCGCACCGTCGCGCCAGCTGGCAAAAGCAAGGGCCGCAGCCTCTTGCGTGGCGGCTACGACGGCATCTCGGTCAAGCTGCCGCTCAGGCACCTGCGATCATCATGCCGTCGATGCGCAGCGTTGGGACGTTAGTGCTGCGCACAAACTCCAGATCATTGGCGGCAGTCATTGCCGCGAACATATCTTTCAAGTTACCGGCAATCGTGAATTCACTGACTGGCCCAGCGATTTCGCCGTTGATAATGAGGAAACCAGCCGCGCCACGGCTGTAATCGCCAGTCACGGGGTTCACACCTTGCCCGGCAAGTTCATGCACATAAATGCCGTGCTTTATGTCGGCGATAAGTTCAGCCACGCTGATGCTGCCGCCCTCCAAATGCACATTGGACGGGCTAACGCCGGGTGCGCCGCTAATGCCGCGGCTGGCGTGGCCAGTTGGTTGAAGGCCCAATTGCCGCGCTGATGCGCTTTCCATCAACCATCCCGTAAGCACGCCATTTTCGATGATGGAACGGCGCGCAGTGGGTAGCCCTTCCCCATCAAAAGCACGCGAGCCAAGGCCACGAATGCGGTGCGGGTCATCGACAATCGAAATACTGCTGTCGAACAATTGCGCACCAAGCGATTCCAGCAAAAAGCTTGTTTTACGCGCGATTGCGGAACCGCTGATACCACCAAGCAAATGGCCAACGAACGAGCCGCCAACACGCGGGTCGAATACCACGGGCATCTGGCCGCTTTTAATTGTGCCGGGGTTCAGCCGGTTGACGGCACGCTCTCCGGCACGTCTCCCAATGTTTGCTGGACTGTCCAGATCCGCGAGATATCGCGCCGTGCGCCAGTCATAATCGCGTTCCTTGGCGTCGCCGTCGCCCGACAGCACGCTGGCGGACATGCCATAGCCAGAGCCAGACTTGACGCCAGCAAAGCCGTGGCTAGTGGCCAGCGCGAATATCGTGCGCCCAGCACTTGCGCCTGCGCCTTCACTATTGGTCACGCCGGGCACTGCGCGTGCAGCGTCTTCGCATTCCAAGGCAGCCGCGCGCAACAGGGCTGGATCAGGGTCAAGGCCGTCATCGTTATCGAAATCTGGAATATCGCCGGTGAGCAGCCGGTCCTGCGGCGCAAGGCCAGCATATTGGTCCTCAGGTGCTTCCTTTGCCATGTCGATGGCGCGCGTCACAAGGCCTGCAAGAATGTCAGGGTTCATATTGGACGATGAAATGGTTGCCGACCGTTGGCCAACGAACACGCGCAGGCCAATATCTTCGCCTTCGGAGCGCGCCACATCTTCCAATTGGCCAAGCCGAACTTGTACCTCAGTTGATGCATCGCAGACATAGACGGCGTCGGCGGCGTCAGCGCCTGCCTTAATGGCTTGGGAAACGAGATTTTGCGCGCGATCAAGCGCTTCATGTGGTTTCAGCATGATTCCCGCTTAGGCGCGGGCCGTTAAAGCGTCAATCAAGCCGCTTTCAAAAAACGGTAAACAGCGCCGCCAACACACACGGAATCGCAATTGCCGCCACCCAAAGTTTTAACCGGTCCGCAAAATATTGCGATTCAAGGCCGTCGCCCGGATGCGCATTTGCGTCCAGTGCCTGCCAGCGCCGCTCAAGATTGCGGCACAAAGGAATTACGGCAGCGACCAAAAGCACCAAAACAAAATATGGAAAAATCGATGTTCCGCTCGATTCAATCGTCGGCGTTACCAAAAATATCAGCGCTAAGGTGTACACGACCAACGCAATAGCGACATGGTCAGACATGCGCTTCGAATAGCTTTTATATGTGCGCAAATGCGCTTCTTTGGCTTTTGCCATTTGTGCTCTCCTCTATCCCGTCACAAGACTGTCACTTTCGGGAAGAGGTTTCAAGCAAATTTACGACGGCCTAAGGAAGCCCGAGAATCTTGTGATTTTGTAAAGATAACCGCCATTTTGGCCGCTCCATAACGAAGCGCGTCGCCTCTGCAACGCTGGCTGCATTTAATCCTGCGTCGCCCAAATCCATTGGCTGGATAAGAAAATGGGCAAAGTGCCATCGTTCCATAGAATCAAGGTCGCTTGTTTGCTGCGGCCAGACAAGCTTGAGCTCATCACCGGTGTGCTGGACAATGTCCGATCCGGCCTTAGGGCTGATGCAGACCCAATCGATGCCGGGATGCACCTTTATCGTACCATTGCTCTCAATCGCAATCTGGAAGCCAATTGCATGGAGCGCGTCAACGATCGCATCGTCCACCTGCAACATCGGCTCGCCGCCGGTAATCACGACATAGCGGTTGGCAGTTCCCTCGCCCCACAGCTCCGCAACCTTAGCCGCGAGCGCGTTGGCGTCATAGCGCCCGCCATTTTCGCCATCCATGCCGACAAAGTCCGTGTCGCAAAACTGGCATATGGCGGTGGCGCGGTCGGCCTCCCGCCCCGTCCACAGGTTACAGCCCGAAAAGCGCAAGAACACGGCGCGACGGCCCGCATGCACGCCCTCACCCTGCAAGGTCAGGAAAATCTCTTTAACGGCGTAGCTCATGCGTAAATCGTCGGGTCAGGCAGGCCAGCGTCAGCAAAGCCCTTGGCACGCAGACGGCAGGCATCGCATTGGCCGCAGGCCTTATTGTCGGGACTTGGATCATAGCAGGACCAGCTCATGCCTGCATCCAGCCCAAGCCGTGCGGCCTCGCGGGCGATGTCGGCCTTGCTCATATCGAGCAACGGCGTGTGGACGGTGAAATGATCGCCCTCAACGCCTGCTTTGGTGGCCAGATTGGCAGTCGCCTCAAACGCACGAATGAACGCTGGGCGGCAATCGGGATAACCCGAATAATCCAGCGCATTAACGCCAATCCAAAGGTCGCGGGCATCGCGCGCTTCGGCAAGGCCAAGGCATAAGGACAGAAATATCGTATTGCGCGCGGGCACATAGGTCACCGGGATCGCGCCGGACTCCACGCCCTCCTTAGGCACATCGATATCCGCCGTCAGCGCCGACCCGCCAAAGCGCGTCAGGTCAAGCGGCAGAATGATATGCTCCTTGGCGCCCAAATGCGTGGCGATTCGCGCCGCGCACTCAAGCTCGACACGGTGACGCTGATTATAATCAATGGTCAGCGCAATCAGGTCATAACCGGCCTCACGCGCCAGCCCGGCCACGACCATAGAATCAAGGCCGCCGGACAAAAGGACGATTGCGGATTTGCTGTTTATTGTCATGCCGTACCCATAGTCGTTCGTACCGAGCAAAGTCGAGACATCGTAAACGCGCATGCCGTCGTAGCCTCTCGGCTGCGCTCGCGGCGAACGGACTTTGGCAGAGAGAGGAAAGTGGTGCACCCGGAGCGATTCGAACGCCCGGCCCTCAGATTCGTAGTCTGATGCTCTATCCAGCTGAGCTACGGGTGCACTGGAGCGCCGCTATTAGGGACGGCGACAAAGTTGTGCAAGACCTAATTTGACGTTGGAGGAAGCCTGAACGTCGAATTCTCTGCTTCCCCCCACGCCGAATGCCTGGCTGGCGACCTACTTGCTGGTTAGCGCCGCCTGTGCCGCAGCCAGCCTTGCGATAGGCACGCGATAAGGCGACGCGCTGACATAATCCAAGCCGACCTTTTCACAGAAGGCGATCGATGCCGGGTCGCCGCCATGTTCGCCGCAAATGCCGAGTTTGATGTCTGGGCGCGCCGCGCGGCCCTTGTGAACGGCAATTTCGATCAACTGGCCGACGCCTTCGACATCAAGGCTGACGAACGGGTCGCGGGCGTAGATGCCCTTGTCGACATAATGCGTCAGGAAGCGCGCGGCGTCATCGCGGCTCACGCCCAAGGTGGTTTGCGTCAGGTCATTGGTGCCAAAGCTGAAGAAGCTGCCGACTTCCGCGATTTCATCGGCCATCAACGCCGCGCGGGGTAGCTCGATCATCGTGCCAACGAGATATTCGATGCGCTTGCCCTGTTCGGCAAAGACTGCCTCGGCCGCCTTGTCGACAACGTCCTTCATCAATTCCAGTTCGCGGCGGGTGCCCACGAGCGGGATCATGATTTCAGGCACGGGTGCCACCGATAGGCTGCACGCTGCCTCAAAAATGGCACGCGCCTGCATTTCGTAAATTTCCGGATAGGTCACGCCCAAACGGCATCCGCGATGGCCAAGCATCGGGTTGAATTCATGCAGCTCCGACGCGCGTTGCTTCAACACTTCAACGCCTACACCAGCCGCAGCCGCAACTTCGGCAAATTCGCTTTCCTGATGCGGCAGGAATTCGTGCAGTGGCGGGTCAAGCAAGCGGATCGTGACGGGCAACCCAGCCATCACTTCGAAAATTGCGGTGAAGTCGTTGCGCTGTTCAGGCAACAATTTGTCGAGTGCTACCCGGCGGCCCTTTTCATCGTCGGCCAGGATCATCTGCCGCACGGCGGTGATACGCGCCGCGTCGAAGAACATGTGCTCCGTCCGGCATAGGCCAATGCCCTCCGCACCGAAATCGCGCGCGGTTTGTGCGTCAAACGGGGTTTCGGCATTGGCGCGGACCTTCATCCGGCGACCAGCATCGGCCCAGACCATTAACGTACCGAAATCACCCACCAATTCAGGCTGGATTGTCGGCACTTCGCCCGCCATCACTTCGCCGGTGGAGCCATCAAGCGTAATGATGTCGCCTTCTTTCAACGTACGGCCAGCGATGCGCAGCACTTTGGCAGCGGCGTCAATCTGAATGCCGCCAGCGCCAGAAACGCATGGTCGCCCCATGCCGCGCGCGACAACGGCCGCGTGGCTGGTCATCCCGCCGCGTGCGGTCAATATGCCCTTGGCGGCATGCATGCCGTGAATGTCTTCAGGGCTAGTTTCGATACGTACCAGAATGACGGCCTTGCCCAATTCGCTGAAGCGTTCGGCGGTGTCGGCATCAAAGACAATCTCGCCCGACGCAGCGCCCGGTGAGGCTGGCAGGCCAGAGGTCAAAACATCGCGCGTGGCCTTTGGGTCAAGGGTCGGGTGTAACAATTGATCCAACGCCATTGGGTCAACGCGCAGCACAGCCTCATCGGTCGTAATCATGCCCGCTTCGGCCATATCGACCGCGATTTTCAACGCGGCCTTGGCGGTGCGCTTGCCCGAACGGGTTTGGAGCATCCACAATTTTTCACGCTCAACGGTGAATTCAATATCTTGCATGTCGCGATAATGCGTTTCGAGAATGTCGAATACGCGCGCCAGCTCGGCATAAACGTGCGGCATCGCCTCTTCCATCGACAGCGGCTTTGCGCCAGCGCGCTCACGTGCGGCCTTCGTCAGATATTGCGGCGTGCGGATTCCCGCGACAACATCCTCGCCCTGCGCGTTGATCAGATATTCGCCATAATAGGCGTTCTCGCCCGTGGCTGGGTCGCGGGTGAAGGCAACGCCTGTTGCTGATGTCTCGCCCATATTGCCAAAGACCATGGCCTGCACATTGACCGCAGTGCCCCAGTCGCCCGGAATATTGTTCAGGCGGCGATAGACCTTTGCCCGGTCGGATTCCCATGAGCCAAACACCGCGCCGACCGCGCCCCATAATTGGTCGTGCACATCTTGCGGGAATGGCCTGCCCCATTCGGCAGCGACAAGGCGCTTATATTCGGTCACCAAGGCCTTAAGATCATCAGCGGACAGTTCGGTGTCCAAATAGTAGCCTTGGTCTTCCTTGGCGATCTCAAGCGCTTCCTCAAACGCGCCATGGTCGAGTTCAAGCACCACATCGGCATACATTTGAATGAAGCGGCGGTAGCTATCCCATGCAAATCGCGCATCGCCCGAAGATGCTGCAAGGCCTTCTACGGTGGCGTCATTAAGCCCGAGATTTAAAACGGTATCCATCATTCCCGGCATCGACACGCGCGCACCGGAGCGCACCGAAACGAGCAACGGATTGGCAGGATCGCCGAAGGACTTGCCCGTTACCTGCTCAATATGCGCAAGGCCGTTGGCGACCTCAGCGCGGACGCTGTCAGGGAAGCTTTGACCATTGGCGTAATAAGCCGTGCACATCTCAGTCGTGATCGTGAAGCCGGGAGGGACAGGCAGGCCAATCGACGCCATGCCATCAAGGTTAGCGCCCTTGCCGCCCAAGATATTCTTATTGCCGCGTACGGTCTCATCACCGTCCGAGACGCCACCACCGAAACGATACACATATTGAGTCATTCATTGCTCCTATGTCTCCCCCCTGCGAGCGGGAGGGTTGGGCGGGGTTGGATGCCGAATTGGCACCCTCCCCTGCCCCTCCCGCAAGCGAGAGGGGGGTTAACCCTCAATCTTCGAAAAATCGGCCACTTGAGTCAC
>JAZKGS010000006.1:0-10103 GCA_040385805.1 Pseudomonadota bacterium
CTGTAATCAGGCGCAAGTCGCGTTTGCGCGCGCGGGCAATGACTTGGTCGGACCACACATCGTCGGCCCAAATGACCGCGCAACCCGTTTCTTCGACGACTTCGTCAAACAGGCGCATCTTGGCTTCGAAATAAGCTTCCATCGTCCCGTGATAATCGAGATGGTCGCGGCTCAAATTGGTAAAGGCCGCAACCGAAACCGGCACGCCTTCGCTGCGATATTGGGACAGGCCATGGCTTGATGCCTCGAATATCGCATGGCTGATGCCTTCGCGGGCAAGGCCGGACATGTTGGCAAGGAAGGTAACGATGTCAGGGGTAGTCAGCCCGGTCTTGGCCTGATCCGATGCCGTAATGATACCCAGCGTTCCAATCGACGCCGCATTATGCCCAGCCATCCGCCAAAGCTGCCGCGTGAGTTCGGCTGTTGATGTCTTGCCATTGGTTCCGGTGACTGCCGCAACATGGTCTGGAAATGGTCGAAAGAATTTCGCGGCGAGATGGGCAAAGGCCTGGCGCGGATTGGCGTCGGCGACATGCACCGCGCCGCGCACGTCGGCTTCGGGACGCGCGACAATGGCGACGGCACCTGCGGCAATCGCGTCGTCGATAAAATCTTCGCCGTTAAATGCAGCGCCTTCAAAAGCGCCAAAAACCGTGCCGGGCGCAATCTTCCGATGGTCGATGGCAAAGCCGGTCACTGTGATGTCGGCAAATGCCGTGTCGGCACCGCTTACCAATTGCCCGAGCTTCACTATTGCTCTCCCTTCGCCTTCCACAATAAAGGCATCAGTTCGGATACATCAACATCGCGTTTCATATCCGGAATAATTCCCACCAACGGACCAATGCGAGTCACCGTTTTCTGCACGACCGGCGCGGCGGTGTAGCCTGCAGTCCGCTGAAAACTCGATGCCTCTGTACCCTTTGGTTCGTCCAGCATCGCAAGCACGACATAACGCGGATTGTCCATGGGAAATGCAGCAGCGAAGGTCGCAACAACCAGATTGCGACTGTAACCGCCAATGCCGGGTTTTTCAGCCGAGCCGGTTTTGCCGCCGACGCGATAGCCCAATGCGTCCGCTTTCTTGCCGGTGCCATCGACCACGATCATACGCATCATTTGACGCATCCGTGCGCTTGTTGCCGCCTTGAAAACGCGCTTGCCGGGAATTTTTGCGCCAGGCTTGGTTTTGAACATGGTGGCCGGGCGATAGATACCGCCATTGACCATAGCGGCATAAGCGCTCGCCAGATGTAGCGGCGTGACCGAAATGCCGTGGCCATAGCCAACGGTCATGTTGGTGAGGCGGCCCCAGGTCTTGGGATAGAGCGGCATCGCTTTTTCCGCGAGCTCAATATCTGGCCGTGCGTTAAAGTGCATGGTGCGCAACATCGCATCCATGCGGGCAGCGCCCAGATTATCCGCAATCTGCGCCGTAACAACGTTCGAGCTATGGATGAGCGATTCCGGCGCATTGAGCCAGCGTTCCGACGGGTGTGAATCCCGGATTTTAAAACGGCCGACCTGAAGCGGCTTAGTCGCGTCATAGCGCAAGGATAGGTCGCGCACAGTGCCTGCATCCATGGCAGCCGCAACGGTCAACGGCTTGAAGGTAGATCCAAGTTCATACACGCGGTTGGTGACATTGTTGGTCTGCCGCGTAATCGGGTAGCGGCCATCGACAATCGTCTGACCAACATCAGGGATATTGGCAAACGAGGGCCGGTTCGGATTAAATGATGGCAAGGTCGCCATGGCAATGACTTCGCCGGTTTGCACGTCAAGGATGACGCCTGCCGCACCCTTTGCCGATGTCGCGGCCATGCCAGACGCCAGCTCGCTTTCGAGCGCGGCTTGCACGCGGACGTCCAGTGCGAGATTTAGCGGAGTCGAACGCTTCGATGGATCGCGCAGATAGTCATTCATGACTCGCTCCATGCCCATCGCGCCTTTGCCATCGCGGTTGACGAAGCCAAGGACGTGCGCTGCCATGTCATGTTGCGGATAAAGACGCGTGGCTTCGCGCGGAAATTCAATGGCGATCTCGCCAAGGCCATGGACTTCACGCACTTGCTCCGGCAGCGCGCGTTTGCGCAGATAGCCGGGCTTGTCTGCGGTCAGCTTGGCGTAGAATTCGGAAGCGGGCGTGTCGGGGAATATCGCCGCCAACTGGCTTGCCAGCTGCTTGCGATCACCGAGAATGTCTTGGGGCTTCACCCAAATGGCATAGCCATAAATGCTGCGCGCCAAGGGGATGCCGTTGCGGTCCACAATGTCGCCGCGCTCGGGCACATATTCGGTGCTCGTGGCGCCGTAAGCGCGCGTGCTTTCAAACAATGCCAAGGTAGCCAGACGACCGATCAGCAACATGACAAACATGCCAAACGCGAGCAACAAAACCAGCATGCGCCAGAAGCCGTGCGCCGCAAATGGCGGGGTGTTTACGCCGCTTTTCCGAGTGGTGGTGCGAGCGACTTTAGGATACATTACCGGCGGCGTTCGTTAGCGGCCTTGGCCGAGATATCGCGCAACAGGTCGTCGGACAAAAGCGTTTCATCCATCCGCGCAAGTCGCTCGGTACGAGTCTGTTCAACCTTTGGTGCTTCTGGCTTAGGCGCAGCGCGCTTGGCTGGTTCAGCAAAAATCGGGGTCGCAACAGCCGCCGCAATCTCGGTCGATTTTTTTACCACAGCCTTGATCGTCGGCGCAGGATTGGCCTGGTTCGCGCTTGGTGCCACATCGAGATCTGCTGCTGCCATCATGACTGGCTTAGTCTTTTGCAGATCTCCGGTCAGTTCCGCAAGCGCCGCTTCACCATTGATAAACTGTTCAGCCGATGGCGGCTGATAACCGTATAAAAGCTCGTTCCATTCCTCAAGCTGCTGAAGGCTGGCACGTGTCCGGATTTCAGCCTGAAGAAAGCTGATTTCACGCTTTGTCTCAAGGATTTCGCGGTCAACCGACACAAGGTCACTGTGCGTTGCCGCAACATTGAGCGACAACGGGTACAAAAGGATCGCGACCATAAATACCAAGGCCAACCAGCCGAGATTCTTTAGTCTTTTCATGGCGAGACTCATGCTGCCAGTCCTCCTGTTGTCCACGCCGGGGCGTGTGTGCGGGTTGCGGAACGTAAGGTCGCAGAGCGCGACCGTGGGTTGCGAGCCAATTCTGCGTCCGATGGCCGGACTGCCTTGTCGGCTTTTTCGAACGTGGGTGCCGGGCCATCGCTGCCGACCATGGGCACATGGCGCGATCCGGCAGCCTCTGCCCCGCTGCGGCGGCGCAGAAATTGCTTCACGATGCGGTCTTCGAGGCTGTGGAAGGTGACGACTGCAAGACGTCCACCTGGCTTCAACATGCGCTCGGCGGCTTCCAGACCATCGGTCAGCTCATCAAGTTCGCGGTTCACATGAATGCGGATGGCTTGGAAAGCGCGGGTGGCGGGGTCTTTCGGCGCACCGGGCTTATGTCCAACGGCCTTGCGAACAATCGACGCCAGCTGCGCGGTGGTTTCGATGGGCCGCGCAGCGACAATCGAGCGCGCGATGCGACGCGAGCGATGCTCTTCGCCATAACGGTAGATGATGTCGGCGATGTCAGCCTCTTCGGCTTCATTCACGAAGTCAGCAGCGGTCATGCCGTCCTGACCCATGCGCATATCGAGCGGGCCGTCCTTCTGGAAGGAAAAGCCGCGTTCAGCGCGATCAAGCTGCATCGACGAAACGCCAATGTCGAGCACGACGCCATCGACCGACGAAATGCCATCAGCCATCAGGACATCGTCCATGTTAGAAAAACAGGCCGAGTAAAGACGCAAAGCGCCTTCACTGCGGCCTGCAAGGTCCGCACCTTCTTTGAGGGCATCGGGATCGCGGTCGAACGCGTAAACGCGCGCACCGCCAGCCAGTATCGCTTGGCTGTATCCACCTGCACCAAAGGTGCCATCCACGATCTCAGCGCCAGGGGTGATGGCCAGAGAGTGAATTACTTCATCCAGTAAAACTGGAATATGGGGAGCTAGCGCGCTCATTTGTCGCGCTTTGCCTGGGACAGCCAATAATTCAGCTCGTCCTTAACGGGGTTGAACGCCGCGGGCGCTTCCTTGAGGAAGACGTCAGGGTTCCACAGCATGAAATGCGTTGTTGCGCCAAAGAAAAAGGCGCGGTCTTCTATGCGGCCAAAATGCTTGAGCATGGGCGACAGGACAAAACGGCCACTGGCTTCAAAAGCGGTTTCGAAGATGGAGGATGCGGAAACGCCCGCAATCTCGCGGTCAAATTCGGTGCCGCGGTTAACGGCGCTTTGCCATTGCGCCTCGATATCCGCACGCAGCTTAAGCCGTTCGGAACCGCCAAAACCGATCAGGCAAGGCAGGCTGGAGTGGCGTGAAATGCAGACATTGTTGCTGCCGCTGGATTGCTGAACGCTGTCACGCAGTTCGGCTGGAATCGTCGTGCGGCCTTTGGCATCGACATTCGATACCCCTGAACCTGCATAGACGACCAACGCTGACACTGCCTGAACCACCCCTCGAAAAAGGGCGCAGATCTCTAATCATGGCGAAGCATATCGCCATGCGGACGCTGTAACGACCGATAGAATCAGGAATCCACCCCTTTGGAGACACATGCATAGCAAGGGATTCTATGGATGAAAAGAGGGATTTTATGGGAAAGCTTAAACTTCTTTAAGGAATTTGCCGGAATTCCATTCGTTTTAGGCACCGCCCCGCTTTATGCGGCGTTATGAGACCAAATTTTATAACGCTCCATTTGACCATTTCGCACCTGTGTAAGCGCTTTATCCGATAAAATCCTACAACACCCGTCATTTTCCCACAAAATCCCCGGTCGGGCCATTATTGTCTTTCAGCGCCGCCAACAGTGCCTCCAACAAGGCCATGTTGGCGAATTCGTCATCACCGGTAATCATCCGCATCCCCTGCCCTTCCCAAAAGGCAGCGTCGAGCAAATCAGCGTCAGCGACAAGGACGGCGCGCCCCTCGCCCAAGCGGCAATCGGCCAGCAGGCCCTTCGCGGAAATCGCGCAGCGGATTTTGCCGTTGCGCCCTTTGGGCAACCACTCACCGGGAGTTACCGTGCGGATATTGAATTCGCCAATTTTACGGATGGAGTCGGGTACCTCATCCGCCAGCGGTAAGACCAACTCCAAACCCCAATGCGTGAACAAGGGCGAGAGCATCGACGTAAACAAGGGCCGGCGTCTGTCGCCCAAAGGATAAAGGCTTCCCCATTGCAGGGCCGGGTCCGCCAAAATCAATACCCGCCCACCTTGTCGCACCCAATTGTCCAGCCGCACCAGTTCACTTGGTGCAAAGGCACGCGGCTGTGCGAGCAGGAGCATTTGTCCGGGACTTGGCGTCCAAGCCTCCAGATCGTCAATGGGTGTGATGTCATAATGCTTGCTTAAGCGCGAGAATGCAGGATGAGGCTTTGCATCCTCGGCAAGATCTGCCTCGATACCACCTTCACTCCATTGCAGCGGGAGGGTGGTCATCAATCCCAATGCCTGCTTTGGCCGGTCGTCGGTGGAGTCCGAGGCGACCAAGCCAACGACCAAAAGCGCAATCGCTATGACCACCAGCAAAGCGGCAAGCAGCAGTTTCCTGCCGCCGAGACGGGCCAGTCTATCGACCATCATAATTTTATTCTGGCGCGGGTGGAGACTGCTGCGCCTTTTGCGCTGCATTCTTGGCGTCGGTGCCTTTGGCAACGGGCGTCACGCCCAACTCTGCTAAAGGTTCGTCAGGTGTCTCATCCTTGTCGCCAACGATTGGCGCAGCGTCGGGTACGCCGCCTGTTTGCGGCCCATCACTGACGCGGTCGAGAACCATATTGGCCAAAGTCACAAACAGCAAAACAACGACCAAGCCGACAACGCCCACCTGAATACGCTGAATCGCGGATTGTCTCTGCTCGACCATCTACTCTCTCCTCTGGCCCAATATTGCTTTTAGCTATCGATTTGCCACGGCATTACGGGCAGGTTTTTGCTGCGCATCCACGCTGGGTTATAGATGGTCGACAAATAACGGAAGCCTGTGTCGCACAGGATGGTCGCTATCCGCTTGCCCGGCCCCAGTTGCCTCGCCAGCGCAACTGCACCCGCCACATTGATACCCGACGACAGGCCAAGGCAAAGCCCTTCCTCCGCCAGCAAACGGCGGACCCAGACAAGGCCCTCTTCATCCGAAATGCGGAACTGCGTATCAATTGGCGCACCATCGAGATTGGCAGTGATCCGCCCCTGCCCGATGCCTTCTGCCACCGAGCTGCCCTCGGAACTTAATTCGCCGCAAGCGTAATAATTATAGAGCGCAGCGCCGTGCGGATCGGCCAAGGCAATGGTGACGCCCTCATCCTTTGCCTTCAGGCCAAGCCCCACGCCAGCGATCGTCCCGCCCGTACCCGCGGCACAGATAAAGCCGTCAATCTTGCCATCCATCTGCGCCCAGATTTCTTCGGCGGTCGTTTCTATATGCGCGCGGCGGTTGGCAATGTTGTCGAACTGGTTCGCCCAGACCGCATTCTCGGTTTCCTCGGCCAGCCGGCGCGATGTATGCACAAAATGCCCGGGGTTCGCATAAGGGGCAGCTGGTACAAGGACGAGTTCGGCACCCAAGGCCCTCAGCGTGTCTTTTTTCTCCTGGCTTTGCGTTTCGGGCATGACGATGATCGTCTTATAGCCAAGCGCATTGCACACCAAAGCAAGGCCAATGCCGGTGTTGCCAGCCGTGCCCTCTACAATTGTCCCGCCCGGCTTCAACAGCCCCTGCTGCTCGGCGTCGCGGACAATGTAAAGCGCGGCGCGGTCCTTAACCGACGCGCCGGGGTTTACATATTCACACTTGCCGAAAATATCGCATCCAGCTTCCTCGCTTGGCCCTTTCAGGCGGACGAGCGGGGTGTTGCCAATCAAATCGAGGGTTGAAACGAGCATGTTCATAGCTTTGACAGCTAGGCGCGTTCATAGGCAATCGCAAGCCAGTCTCACCCCAAGAATGACTATATGCACCCCAAAGGCCCAGTTTAGCGGGAAATTCGATTTGGGTATTGATATATTATATCATTGCCGTTAACGCCCCTGAATACCCGCCACCACGCATTGGATAAAGTTACCTCATGAAAGCCACTCCTGTTCTTTCAATATCCGCAAGCATCACGGCCTTGTCGCTGGCTTTGGCCGCGCCTGCTTATGCGCAACAGGCGAACCCGGCTTCGACCCCGGTGAAGACACAGACCGATGATTTCCATGGGACCGAAGACATCGTTGTCACCGCGCCATTCGTCGAACGGCTCGACATTCTTTCGGGCACTTCAGCGATTTCGGGCGAAGTTTTGGCCGAAAAAACGCGTGCGCAATTGGGCGACATATTGACCAGCCTGCCGGGCGTGTCAGCGACCAGCTTCTCGCCCGGCGCATCGCGGCCAGTGCTGCGCGGATATCAAGGGAACCGTGTTGCTGTCCTGACCGACGGCATTGGCAATATCGACGCCTCCAACACTTCGGCGGACCATGCGGTGACTATCGACACGCTGACCGTTGAGCGGATCGAAGTACTGCGCGGGCCAGCGGTGCTGTTGTTCGGCGGCCAAGCCGTCGGTGGCGCGGTCAACGCGCTCGACAAGCGCATACCCCGCTCCATCCCCGATGAAAAAATTCACATCGACGCGCTGGCCGGATATGGCAGTGCTGCGCGCGATTGGTCCGGCGGCGCGTCCATCGATATGCCGATCACGGACCGGGTCATCGTCCATCTCGACGGCAGCTACCGCAACAGCGACGATTTGCGCACGGGCGGCTATGTCCTGTCCCCCAATTTGCGCGCCGACGTGCTGGATTTCGCGGCCGAGGAAGCTAGCGAAGGCAATCTCGACGAAGCCGCTGAAGCAACCGAACTTGCAAACCTGCGCGGCCGCATCCCCAACAGCGCCGTAAAAACCTGGACCGCGGGCGGTGGCATCGCGTTTATCGACGATGGCGGCAACATGGGACTGTCCTACAGCATCTATGACACCAAATATGGCATCCCTGCCCGCCCCGGCGCAGAACATGCGCATGAAGGCGAAGAGGGCGGGGAAGCCGAAGAAGGCGAAGCGCCCGTCTCTATTGGCCTGCGCCAATATCGCTTCGATTTCCGCGGAGAGGTCGACTTGGGCGACGGCTTGTTTGAAAAGCTGCGCCTGCGCGCTGGCTATGCCGATTATACCCACACCGAATTTGAAGGCGACGAAATCGGCACTGTCTTCAACAGCCAAGGCATTGAGGCGCGCGCCGAATTTGTGCAGAGCAACCGCAATGGCTGGCGCGGCGCGAGCGGTGTTCAATATCAGACCCGCGATTTCGAAGCGATTGGCGCCGAAGCCTTCGTACCGCCCAATAAGACGCGGCAATATGGCCTGTTCACGTTACAGGAATTTGCCATTGGCAAGCTCGACGCCGAAGTTGCCGTCCGTTTCGACACAGCGGAATTGCGTGCTGACACTCTGGGTCTCACGCGGTCGTTCAACAATTTCTCCGGCGCGGTTGGCCTTGGCTACCACATTGGCGATTTGAAGATCGGCGCAAATATTTCGCGCACCGGCCGCGCACCATCGGTTGAGGAACTATTCTCCAACGGGCCGCATATTGCGACTCAGGCGTTCGAAATCGGCGACCCCGATCTGAAAAGCGAGCGCGCATGGAATGGCGAACTTTATGCACGCTACGACACGCCCAACGCGGCGTTCAGCGCGACTTTGTATACCAACCGCTTCGACAATTTCATTTACGAGGCGGAGACGGGCGAGATCGAGGACGACTTGCCCGTGTTCCAATATTTCCAGAATGACGCCAAGGTTTGGGGTGTCGAGTTTCAGGCATCAAAGCGCGTTGCAAGCTTTGGTGACACCAACCTGTCGGTTGATGGCGTTGCGGATTACACCCGCGCCAAGATTTCATCCGGCGGCGGTAATGTCCCGCGCATCCCGCCCTTGCGCTTGCTGGGCGGCGTTGAACTGACCAGCGCCAGCTTCGACTTGCGCGGTGAAGTCGAATATAGCGATGACCAGACCAAAACCGCCAGTTTTGAGACGCCAACCGATGGGTTCACGCTGGTCAATGCGTCCGCCACATGGCGGCCATTCGGGCGGGATCGCAACATCGCGTTGATCGCGTCTGCAAACAATATATTCGACGTCACCGCACGGCGGGCTGCGTCCTTTACCAAAGACTTCGTGCCATTGGCCGGACGCGATTTTCGGATAACGGCGCGCTTGAGTTTCTGATTGTCAGCAATTGTTCATGCAAACCGTTGCATGTATTTGCCCTGTAGAACAGCCGGGGGAGAATATTATGCGTAAAGTCACCATCATCGTCCTGATGTCAGCCACGTTGCTGATCTCGGCCTGCAACACCGTCAAAGGCCTTGGCCGCGACATCGAATCCGTTGGCCAGGCTGGCGACCGCGCCATTTAATCGGAACCTTCGCGCAATCGGCGGGTTATACTGCCAGGCCCAATTTTTGGGCCATCCTTTTGGAGAATATCATGCGCAAAATTGCAACGATCATCCTGCTTTCAGCATCTTTGCTGGCAGCAGCCTGCAACACCGTTAAGGGTGTAGGCGAAGACATTGAATCCGTGGGTGAAGCGGGCGATCGCGCTATTTAAGTGCTGATCTGTTAAAGATACATAAGGGCTGGAGGGAAACTTCCGGCCCTTTTTGTTTGGGTGAGGTGGATGCTTTAGGGGTGTCTCGTCTGCGCTCGACACGAACGGCATGGGACGGATTTCCTTCCCTACCCGTCACGCTGAACTTGTTTTGGCGCTGCCAGCCTTCGCCTTCAGGGTCGAACGTTTTCCCCAATCGTCATCCTGAACTTGTTTTGGCGCTGCCAGCCTACGGCTCCAGGATCCATTTATCCGTTCAAGCTCCGGTTGTGCTGCACAGTGGACCCTGAACCAAGTTCAGGGTGACGGTTGAGTGGCGTGGATGCCGCTTTCCCAAAACCCACCCAATAATTTCCAACACGCGCAACATTATTTCCTACAAAACCCGCGCGCGCGTTTCCAAATACGTAAAAGAGGGACGGCCGA
>JAZKGS010000007.1:0-10478 GCA_040385805.1 Pseudomonadota bacterium
TCCCTCCCGGGGAGCCATTTTCTGGCTCATTAAAATGAGAAAGGCCCATGGGCCTGCCAAAGTAGCCGAACCGCGGCATATCCTACCAGTAACGCCGTCAGAACGCGCAAAAGGCGCGGCGAGAGATAGCGCATGCCGAACAGGCTGCCCAATTGGCCACCGACGAGGACAGCACCTAATAAAAAGCCATATTGCATCGCAGGCTCAGCGAGCGAATACGCCCCTGATTTTAGGATTTGGCCAAGCAAACCTGCCGCTGAGTTGATAAGGATATACAGCGATGCAAAGGCGGCGATCCGGCGTGGCTCTGCCCAACGGATGAGGTGCAAGACAGGCGCCATGAATATGCCGCCGCCAATGCCTGACAGGCCAGCGAGCAGACCAACACCGCCCGAGAGCGCCAGCAACAGGGGCTTTGGCACCACACGCGGCGTCATTTTATCCGCTTGTAAGAACAAAGCGATGGCCGATGCCAGCAATGCGCCACCCAATATCGTCAGGAACACGACTTGTTTGAGCGGCACCAGCCCCCCAAGGAAGGCCAGCGGAGCCGATATCAAAAGCAGAGGCAAGACTTGAGGCCATGAGACCAGCCCAGCGCGCACGAACCGGATGGTGCCCCCTGTGACAACGATGATGTTGCAGACAAGCGCAAGGACCGGGATCAGCCGGTAATCCACCCCCCATAACGCAAGCAACGCCGTATAAGTCGACCCGCCGCCGAAACCAACGGAGGCATAAACAAATGCGACAAGAGCGAAGAGGCTGGCCAGCCAGATCATCTCCGCCCTCCCCTTAGACGATCATCAGTAAGCGCCGTGGCAATGCTTATACTTTTGTCCCGAACCGCAAGGGCAAGGGTCGTTGCGGCGCAGATCAGGGTTACCGGCAAATGGATCGTTGTTGCTGGAGGCTACCTGTGGCCTTGGAATGGTCGTTGTCACCAACCCAAGTGAGCCCGCATCTATATCATCGCTATTATCCTCTCCCGTGAACGGATCGATATGCGTTGTCAGAAAGTCGGGCAACTCGGGCAAATCTGGCGAAACAAACTCTTCCTCGGCCCGGAAGTCATTGGTCGCGATCGTTTTGGTCACGCCTTCGCGGATGGCCGACAACATGCGTTCAAACAGGCCAAAGGCTTCTTGCTTATATTCGTTGACCGGGTTCTTCTGCGCGTAAGCGCGCAGGTAGATCACCTGACGCAGGGCATCGAGTGTCGACAAATGCTCTTTCCAGTGATGGTCAAGCGTTTGCAACAAAATGCTTTTTTCAACCTGACGCCATACAGTTTCTTCGAGCGCGGCGCCCTTTGCTTTGAACTTTGCGGTCGCCATGTCGGCGATGCGCGTTTCAATGATTTCTGGTTCCAGCCCGTCTTCCTGCAGCCAGCTGTCGATATCGGGGGCAAGACCCAGCAATTCAGCGCATTTTTGCTTGAGCCCTTCAACATTCCATTGCTCAGGATATGTCCCTTCGGGGCAGTATTCGCCAACAAGGTTGTTTACCGTGTCATTGAGCATATCCTCAATGATATCGTCGACCCCTTCGGCATCCATAATGTCGCTGCGCTGGTCATAAATGACCTTGCGCTGATCATTCATGACGTCGTCATATTCTACGAGCTGCTTACGAATGTCGTAGTTCCGCGCCTCGACCTTGCGTTGCGCAGTTTCGATGGCTTTTGAAAGCCACTTGCCGCCAATCGCCTCGCCATCCTCCAAGCTTGAATTCATCATTTTTGAAAACAATGTTTCAGAGCCGAAAATCCGGAGAAGGTCATCGTCCAGCGACAAGTAGAAACGCGAAAGTCCGGGGTCACCCTGACGGCCCGAACGACCGCGCAGCTGGTTGTCGATACGGCGGCTTTCATGACGCTCGGTTGCAAGCACAAACAGTCCGCCCGCCTCGATTACCTTGGCCTTTTCCGCTCCAATTTCGGCCTTCAGCGCTTCGATTGCGGCTTCGCGTTCGGGGCCCTCAGGCAGGTCGCGCAATTCGTCTTCCAAACGGAACTCGAAATTGCCGCCAAGCTGAATATCGGTTCCACGCCCGGCCATGTTGGTAGCGATGGTGACGCTGCCCAAACGGCCCGCTTGCGCAACAATATGCGCCTCGCTTTCGTGAAAACGCGCGTTCAAAACGCTGTGTTTAACGCCTTCCTTCTCCAAAAACTCTGACAGCAGCTCGGACTTTTCGATAGAAACGGTCCCCACCAGCACGGGCTGGCCACGGTCGTTGGCTTCCTTAATCGTCTTGGCAATGGCACCAAATTTGTCTTGCGTGTTCTTGTAAAACTGGTCGTCTTCATCAATCCGTTGCACAGGCAAGTTTGTCGGAATTTCCACGACGTTGAGTTTGTAGATTTCATGAAACTCGCCTGCCTCAGTCGCGGCGGTACCGGTCATGCCCGACAATTTTGGATACATGCGGAAATAATTTTGGAAGGTGATGGTTGCCAGTGTCTGGTTTTCCGGCTCGATTTCGACGCCTTCTTTGGCTTCGACCGCTTGGTGCAAGCCGTTGGACCAGCGGCGTCCGTCCATCATACGGCCGGTAAATTCATCGATGATGATGACTTTGCCGTCTTTAACGATGTAGTCAATGTCACGCTTGAACATCACATTGGCTTTTAACGCTTGGTCTAGATGGTGGACCACCAACGTGTTTTCATAATCATACAGGTTGCTACCTGTCAGTAGACCTGCACTTTCCAAAATACGCTCGGCCTTTTCCGTGCCATCTTCAGTCAGCGTTACATTGCGGCTTTTCTCGTCCTTATCATAATCGCCCTCTTCCAATTGGAGGACGACCGCCTGGACTTGCATATATAGTTCGGATTTGTCGTCGGTCGGGCCAGAGATGATGAGTGGCGTCCGCGCTTCATCGACCAAAATAGAATCGACCTCGTCAACAATCGCGAAGTTAAACGGGCGCTGCACCATTTGTGCGCGTTCATATTTCATATTGTCGCGCAAATAATCAAAGCCAAGCTCGTTATTCGTCGCATAAGTGATATCGCAGTCGTAGGCCGCGCGGCGTTCATGCTCTTGAATGTTCGGAACGACAACACCGGTTGTCAGGCCAAGGAAGCCATAAATTTTGCCCATCCACTCCGCGTCGCGGCGGGCCAAATAGTCGTTGACGGTCACAACATGGACGCCCTTGCCCTCAAGCGCATTGAGGTAGCACGCCAATGTTTCAGTCAGCGTCTTGCCTTCGCCGGTGCGCATTTCGGCAATCTCACCGCGATGCAAAACGATACCGCCGACCATCTGAACATCGAAATGGCGCATACCCATGACGCGCTTGGATGCTTCGCGCACTGTCGCGAACGCCTCAGGCAGGATATCGTCCAGCGTTTGCCCTGCCGCCAACCGATCGCGGAAAACTTGGGTCTGGCCCTTGAGCTGATCGTCATCCATGACCGAAACGTCGCCTTCAAGCGCATTGATTTGGTCAACGATCTTCATGATTGATTTTACATAACGGTCGTTCGACGACCCAAACAAGGCTTTAGCAAATCCGCCGAGCATAGATAATTCCTTTGAAATATGTGAAAGACGCGCAGATTTTTCGCGCGGTAAACAGGTAGATGGCGCACCCAAAGGGCGCAGAAATCCTAACCTGTTATGATATCGTGCCGGTCAACCGGCGTATCGGGCGTTAGGGCAACATAAGTTGCCGCGCCAATAGCGGGTATAAGCGGCAATACTGTAAATTGTGCCGCCCGCTCGGGCAATTCGCCAGAGGTTACGGCCTCAAAAGCAGCGGCGGCAACATAGGCCTGCGTGACTGCGGAGTCTGCTGATGCTGACGTCGAGGAAACCGGACGCGCCGCCTCGGCAACAGAAAAACCGCTCAACATCGCCAGCAAATAAATCAGTAAACGCATATTTCGCCCTGTTAGGTGCTGTCAGCCATATAGGGATGCAAAGTCGGTTCGTCTATCCCGAAGCGAATTGCCTATTTGGCTTCTTCGATCTGCACTGTACTCGTTGTGGTCACCCGCCGGGCCACTGGCTGGCCCTTGGCATCGGTATAAGGTTCGAATTTGATCTTTAGCTTACACATCGCATCTGCTGCTTTTGATGACGGGTCAATGGTGCTTTGAAGGTTGCAGTCTTTGAGGCTCCCGTCCGCCGTTACCGTAAAAGAGACGGTCGTGGCGCCAGCCTTAGGTCTTAAATCTTTCGGCATGGTTAAGGGGGTGTTTGCCATATCGCCAGAGGAAGCCGCGTCGCCGTCACCCGGAATGCGCCAGTTAATTTCTGTTTGAACGCGGCCAGCGGTCGGTTGGCCGTTCACATCGAGCGCGGGACCGAATTTTGCCTTATTCGATGCAATTTTGCACGTTTCGGCATCCAAATCGGCGTGCGTACTGCTCTCCAGAATATTGCAACTTTGAATTGCACCATTGGGCGAAATGGCCAGTTCAATTTTCACTATCCCTTGCCGTTTTTGGGCCAAGGCTTTCTGGGGAAAGTCCGTGGGCAAAATACGCGTCCAACTGCCACCTTGCATCGTTGGACCACGCGGAAAGCTAATCAGGGGGACGAAGCTAGGTATTTGCCATCGAACACGGTTTGCATATTTGCCCGTTGTCGGGCTTCCGTTTGCATCAAGTGCGGGTTCAAAGCGGGCGCGTCGTCTTACATTCGTGCAAGTTGCCAGATCAAGCTCGGGTGAACCGCTGCTCGCAGTAATCACGCAATCCGACACCCTGCCATCGGGACCGACATTGACACGGAAGCCAGTGGTGCCCTCGACTTGTTTTTGAAGGGCAACGCTAGGATAATCATTCGTCGTTGCCCAGTTGCCAGGATTACCTCTGGGTATTGGGTTCGGCCTGTTTTGCGGTGTTGGGGATGGGTCTGGGATAGATTCTGCATTGCCGGTTGCGCTGACTGCCGCCAACAGATAAACGAAATATTTCATTTAAGGCCCTTCCGATTTTTGGAATTTATTACAAGGTTTCAGATACTTGTCCACAACTTCCCCTCTTGCCGTCCCTTTTCCTGTCATGCCGGATATCGCTGGAGCGACACCGCGTGTGGCGCGCGCCGGATATAAGGACTGGGGCCGCTGTGACCTTAGCTATATCGCGTTCGACGCAGGTACAACGGTGGCTGGCGTAACAACGCAGAATGTTTGCTGTTCGGCGGAAGTTGATTTGTGCCGGGCGCATTTGCCGCACGGCAGCGCGCGGGCGTTGGTGGTGAACGCGGGCAATAGCAACGCTTTCACGGGGCAACGCGGCAAGGATGCGGTAGACGTCATCACTGCGCAAGTGTCCGAGCATTTAGGTTGCGATGTCACTGAAATTTTCGTGTCCTCTACAGGTGTGATTGGCGTCCCCTTGCCCATCGACAAGGCGCAGGCGGGGCTTCGCGCCGCTTTTGATGCGGCACCGTGCAGTTGGGAAGACGTCACCCATGGCATCGGGACCACCGACACCTTTGCCAAGGGCGCGACGGCGAGCGCGATGGTCGATGGCCGAAAGGTGCAAATTGTTGGCATCATCAAGGGATCAGGCATGATCGCGCCCGACATGGCGACGATGCTGGGCTACATCTTTACCGACGCCGCGATCGACGCCGCTTTCTTGCAACAGATATTGTCTGCAGCCAATCAATCGAGCTTTAGCTGCATCACAGTCGATAGCGACACCTCGACCAGCGACACCGTGCTGGCGTTTGCCACGGGCAAGGCAGGCAACGCACGTCTAACTTCATTTGATGATGCCGGAGCCGACGCATTTGCTGCGGCGTTGAACGATGTCTGTCGCCAACTGGCGCATCTCGTCGTCCGCGATGGTGAAGGCGCGCAGAAGTTTATCGAAATTCAGGTATCAGGTGCAGTGAGCAACGACAGCGCAAGGCGTGTCGGCCTGGCCATTGCCAATTCGCCTTTGGTCAAAACCGCGATAGCAGGTGAGGATGCCAATTGGGGCCGCGTGGTTATGGCCGTCGGCAAAGCGGGCGAGCCTGCAAACCGCGACACGCTCTCCATCCGCTTTGGCTCGACTTTGGTCGCGCGCAACGGGTTAGCTGTTGCCGATTATGACGAAGCGCCAGTGGCACGCCACCTGAAGCAAAAAGAAATCGAAATCGGCGTTGATTTGGGCCTGGGGTCTGGAAACGCCACAGTGTGGACGTGCGATCTGACCCATGGCTACATCAGCATCAACGCCGATTATCGAAGTTAAAGCGCGGCTTCGAGCCAGCTTTTCAATTGCGCCTTGGGCGCTGCGCCGACTTTGGTGTCCGCAATTTCGCCACCCTTGAACAGGATCATCGTCGGAATCCCGCGTACGCCATATTTGGCTGGCGTATCGGGATGGTCGTCAATGTTCAGCTTCACGATCTCGACCTGTCCGGCCAATTCTTCGCTGATTTCTTCAAGGCTTGGGCCAATCATCTTGCATGGGCCGCACCATTCGGCCCAAAAATCGACCAATACGGGTTTGCCTGATGCAAGGACTGTTGCGGCGAAGTCATTGTCGCCTACGGATTTGGTAGCCATGTCATTCTCCTTTGTTAGCTCCCATGTATTCCTGCCGCCAATGGCTGACAAGGACCATGCGCAATAGTTTTGCTTATCGCGTCAAGAGACGGGGTTGTGCGGTGCCAGAATAGCGTCAGAAAGCAAGATGAAGCGCGGCGCGTGCGTGAACAGCAAGGACACCTCCACACGCGATCCCGGAAAGATGGTCTGCAATGCGGCACGATAATGCGCCATTTGCCGCAGATGGGGGACTGGGACGCTGTTTTGATCCTGTGGGATCTGACGGCCTGTCTTGAAATCAATGGCGCGCACGAGGCCCGGTTCCACCAGCAGCCTGTCGATACGCCCGTTGATGACGGTTTCGCCAACCACAGCAACGAGGGGCACCTCTGCGCGGGCCAACGGGCCAAAGAACGCCGCCCATTGGGCATCGCTCACGATTGCCCGCACTTCGGCGATAAGCTGTCGGGCGTCGATATCATGATCGGGCGTTTGCGCAGTTAACCACTGCTCCGCCTTTTGCAGCGAAACTTGGTCCGTAATGCGTTCAAGCAAAGCATGGATCAGTTTCCCGCGTGTCGCCGCCTTGCGCATTGCCGAAGTCGCCGGGGCGTCGCCATAATCGTCATCGTCCAAACGCGACGGCACCAAGGGACGCGGCGGGCGTTGTTCTTGCGGCGCGGGCGCAAACAACCATTTGGGTGTCTCTACAGGCGCTTTGGCCGGAAGCCCCGTGTCGTTGCTTGCTTGCGGAACGGGCAAAGAAGCCCCCTCCAGCCCGATATGGCGCATCACCCTGCCCCAGCGCGCATCTTCCTCCCAATCGCAGCCAAGCGCCGCCATGCCGCGTTGCAGGAGCGCACACCAGCTTTCGGATGGCGGCTCGCCCTTGCGGCTGATGCCCAATGACCCGGCCATGATCAGCCGTTCTTCGGCCCGCGTGATCGCGACATAGAGCAAGCGTTTATGCTCCTCCAGCTCGCGTTTCTTTTGCATGTCGATAATGTCCAGCAACCGACCGGATTGCTCGGACTTGCGGATAGGCAATAATGGCGTGCGATGACCTTCATCCATCAACAGCTCGACCGATTGATCAGGCTTCTTTGTGGGGTCGGAGGTTACATCCGCCAGAATCACCACAGGCGCTTGCAAACCCTTCGCACCGTGGACGGTCATGATCCTGACTTCCTTGCTGCTGCTGTCGCCCTCGCGCTTGATTTCAGTATCCCCGCGATCAAACCACGCGATGAATTTTTGCAAGCCCCCGCCCTGTTGCTGCTCAAACTGCAAAACGGAGTTCAGCATTTCTTCGATGGGCACCAAAACCTCACTGCCCAAACGTGCGGTAAATTTACGCCGCGCGCCAATGGGGCCAGACAATATCTGCTCAAGGAAATGATAGACCGTCGTAAAATCGGCCATCGCGAGCATGTCCCGCAGCGGAGCTATTTGCTCGGCGAGCTCAGGCCGGTCGCGAATATGTTGCCACAGGCTGCCCTTGCGGTCGCCGACATAACCATATTGAAGCAAGTCATCCTGCGACCAGCCAATGATCGGCGAAACGAGCAAGCAGGCAAGACTGAAATCATCATTTGGCTGAAGCACGAATTTGATTGCGGCCAACAGGTCCTGCACCACCAAAGGCTGCAACAACCGAAGCCTGTCGATGCCCGCCACGGGCACATTACGTTCATGCAACTGCGCGACCAGCATCGACGCCATCTCGCCCCGGCTGCGCAAAAGGAACATGATGTCGCCGGGCTCAAGTGGCCGGCCTTTGCTGACAAGCCACGGCTTGGCATCAATCAGCGCCTTGACATGATCCGCCAGTTTCTCGGCCAGCGCGCGTTTTTCGTCGCTGAACCAATCCTCTTCTTCGTCGGAACTGCCTTCATCCTGCATGTTGGGTTTAGCGGATATCGGTTCCAAAAGCTCGACCATGCCGATTTGTGGCTTTTCGCTATAATGCTCTGCAATTTCACCGCTGACGCCGAAACTTTCAGGGCCAGCTTCTTCGATTACCGCGTTGACGAAATCGAGAATTGGCGCGGTAGAGCGGAAGCTTTGTGACAAGGTGAGCTGGTTTAGCTCCGATCCCGCTTCACCAATACGCTTGGCGAATTCAATGCCTGCCGCTTCATAGCGTTCAGGCGCAGTGCCTTGAAAACCGTAAATGGCTTGCTTGAAATCGCCGACAGAGAACAGGGTGCGGGTCTTGTCTGGGTTCGCGCCCATGCCGCTGTAGAAATCGTCACTGAGAGCGCTGATGATGTCCCATTGCGCGGCGTTGGTGTCTTGCGCTTCGTCGACCAATATATGGTCAATTTGCCGGTCCAGTTTGAACCGCACCCAATCTGCCATCTGGCCATGTTTCAACAGAGCCGCTGTGCGCCGGATCATGTCGTCAAAATCTACCGCGCCGAGCGCGTGTTTCGCTTTATTATATTGCGCAGCAAATTCCTTGCCTACCAACAAGGCCCGCGCCAGGCGGTCGGCATATTGCGCGCGCGAAACTTCGCCAATTAGCTGGTTTGTCCACTGGAACATTTCGAGCGCCAAGACGGCGTAAGCATCCGTCATCGGTGTAAATCTGTCCGATGATACTTGCGGCTCGTTTTTGGCCGTCGACCAGCAGCCGTGCAAGTCCTTGACCTGTTGCGCTCGTTCCGCCGGTGTGCTGGCCAGCCACCGTTGAAGGACAGCAGCCCGTTTTCCGCCCCGACTGTCCGCCTTGTTTTTACACCACAATAGATTGGCATCAATGATGGATTGCAGCGGAGCACGGGGGATTTGTTCGTCTGCGAACGCCGCTTCCAACATATCCTCAACTGGGCCGGAAAAGCCCACATCCGCCAATCGCCGCGCCCAGACCACAGCGCCTGCATCATCAGGAATCGACGCCATCACATCCGGCGCAGCGGCCGTGCGATGCAAAAAGCGAAGAGCCGCCTCCTCGCCCATGTTAAGGCTCAATTCCTGCAGATTAGCTATGATCCTAACGTCGCCGCGCGCTTCGGCATCAAGGACCAAGTTCGCAAGCGCCGCGTCGAGCAATTCCCGCTGCTCGCGACCCTCAATGGGTTTGAAGCCGGGCACAAGGCCAGCCTCCTCCGGAAAGCTGCCGAGCAATGACTGGCAAAAACTGTGAATGGTCAGGATCTGCAACCCGCCGCCGGGGGCATCCAGCACCTTCGCAAATAACTGCCGCGCTTTCTTCCGCGCGTCTGGGCCGGAGTCCGCGCCAATCGCCTCAAGATCATGGAACAATAGCTTGTCGTCCATCTGCACCCAAGACGCCAAAAGCTGATTGATGCGGTCTGCCATCTCGGACGCGCCAGCCTTGGTAAAAGTGATGCACAACAGGTTTTCCGGCTCGACATCATTTTCCAGCAACAGCCGGATGACGCGTGCGGTCAGCACCTGCGTCTTGCCCGTCCCCGCCGACGCACTCAGCCAGATGTTATCACGCGGGACAACCGCGTCGCCTTGCGCAGGTATCAGCGGATAGAGCTTTTTGGGCGCGCCGCTCATGACGCGTCCTCGGATATTGCCTGACGGCCATTCCATTCCTGCAAGCGCATCAATTGGTCATAATCGCCATATAGTGCAAATTCGGGATGCAGCTTTGCCGTAAAGGGCGTGTCGCCCAGGATCCATTTGCTGATCGCGACCTCCGCTTGCGCTACAGCAAAGGCGACGAAGTCAGCGCGCTCCGGTTTATTGTCGGCCGCGCGCGTGCTGGTGGGCACGGTGATGAAGCCGAAATCCTTGGCCTTGTTTTTGGCAAGGCTCCAATATTCGAAATTGGTCGCAGCGCCTGACACGCCCTTGATAGCAAGTTCCTCGGCCATATAACCGATCAGCCCCAGTTGCAGCGCAAAGCCAGCGTTAATCTGCTTGGTCGATGGCGGCGTGCCGGTTTTATAGTCGATGATCACAAGATCGCCGTCTGCGGTCCGGTCGATGCGGTC
>JAZKGS010000007.1:10578-17926 GCA_040385805.1 Pseudomonadota bacterium
CAGTTCATCATCCGCCAAAAGCGTCTCGCCCGTCAGCGCCTTAATCCGTAGCAAAAAGCGCGAGGCAACGGTTGGACCGCCCCGATCCCGCCGCGCGCGCGTCAGCAACACCTCTTGCGCGCCCAGTGCCGTCGCCAGGTCGTGCGCTGACAGGCCAATATTCCGGTCAAGGGTGGGCAATTTCAAATGCCGCCTTATGGCCGGGGCCAACCAGGGGTCAGGCTGCGCGATTTGCGGCCATGTGCCTTCGTTCAGCCCCGAACAGATGAGCAAGTCCGCTTGCTGCAAGCGCGCCTCCAGCAGACCGTAAATCGCCACGCGCGGGTGGCCGCCATAAGGCGGGCGCACGACTGCGCCGGAGAAAATCTCCTTGAATGTCGCCACCAAGCCCGTTGCGTCGACACGGCCGAGGGTGGAAAGATCGCCGGAGGTTACCTCCTCCCACATGCGCGCCAATTCACGGCCACTTGCCCCGCGCCAGATTGCGCCGTCGGTGAGGGTCGTCGCAACGTCGCGAAGGGTGGCCAGGACGTCATCAAACGGCTGACCATCAACACGTTCGAGCGGTGCCAAGAGCGTCGCAACGCCCGACCACCAAGTAGTGAGTTCTGCATCCGGTTTGCGCGCAGTCTGCAACCGTGTCGTTATCGCGGAAAACCCGATGCCACTGGCCGTGCCGCGCATGGCCAAATCAAGCCGCCGCACATGGTCCAGCCATACCAGCCGGTCCGCGCCCGCAAACACCAACGGATGCTTGGCAATCGCCAATATGCTGGATGCCGAAAAGCGGTTTGAGATTGCGTCCACCAGCGCCAGCGCGAGCGTGCCGGGCGGAGCTTGCAGCAAGGGTATACCAGCGCTGTCGTCAACATCGATGCCCCATCTGCGCAACTGCCCCGCCACGCGCACCGCAAGCTCGCGATCTGGGGTAATCAGCGCAACGCGCTTTTGTGCAATTTCAAGGGCGCCCCGGATGCGCACTGCAATCGCCTTGGCCTCTTGCGCACTATCCTCCGCCTCCAACCATTTTGCGTGCGGCAGGCTTTTGCGCAGCGCTGGCAGACCCTGCCATTGCACACTATGTTCCGGTAGGCAGAATATCTCCGAAATCGCTTCGCCTTTGGGTTCTGGCTTGGCGGTCGGCAGGATATCAATTTCGCTGCGGTCGATACCCATCAGTTCAAGCAAATGCTTCAAATGAAATTGCGGATGCACTTCCACATTGCGACGACGACCAAAGCCCACCCCATCTTCAGTGAAGGCCGACAGGTCGTCCCAGCGCTGGTCAGACAGATCAAGGTCAACACCCGGCAAGATCACTTGCCCGTTGGGCATGAGCGCCACACGGCGAAGCACGCGGGCCACTGCCTTGGCGGACGTCGTAATGCCAACGGCAATAATTGGAACCGCATCCACATTTTGCGCCAGACGCTGCTCGAGCGCCGCAAGTAAATGGTTCCGGCGTTCTGCTGGCCCCATTAATTTGCGCTCGGCCAACGCAGAACGATAAGCAGGCAATATCTGCAAAAGCTCGCCATAAGCACTTTGCCAATGGCCAGCCAGATCAGCCTCAATCTTGATGTCCGCGATTTGCGAAAAATCGACCAGATCAACCTCAAGCTCGTCAATCAAATCCGCCAATTTGCGTGCCAGGCGTAAAGATTCCGCAGGTGAAAGCGTGGCATCGCTTGGTTTGTGGTCATTCACCAGCTTGGCCAGTAGCATCAGCCGCTCAAACGAAGGAATTGCCGGGTAAATCGCGCTGTCGCTGTCGATGGGATCAAGCATCGGCCCCAAGGCTTCATCCAATTGCATGTCGCCTACCGCAACCATGCGCGGCAGTAGCATGCCCGGTGCGGCTTGCCGGACAAAGGCCTCCGTCATCGCCTTGATCGCCCGGTTGTTGGGTAACAATAATATGTTGTTGGCTATCGCAAGCGGATCTGCGCCCGCCGACTGCAATATCCACTGCGCGGTCACATCGCATAAGTCATTGCCGAGCGGGACATTGAAGACAACTGCGCGCGGGGTGGAGATATTATCCCCCATGCTGTTCCGCCAACTTCGCTTCGGTCGCAGCAATCGCCGCTGGATAGCCGACGTCGAACCATAGCCCGTCATGCACTATACCCATGCAACGACCCTCGGCAATGGCGCGGTCCCAAAATAGGTTGGTTGAAAACACATCCTCGGGCGGATCGATGATCAATCGCTTCGAAAGCATCTGGATTCCCGTCCACACATAGGTCGCTGGCGCGTTGCCTTGGCGGCGCGACAGTCGGCCGTCTGCATCCATGTTGAAGTCACCAATGCCCTGGCTGTTATAAGCCGCCTCGAGCGGGATGAGCAGCATTAGGACATCCATGCGGTCATCATCCCATGCGGCCATCAAACGCGAAATCGCGTTCTCGCCAGAGTTTGTCCACCAATTGTCGGCGTTGACGCAAATGAATGGGTCATCTGAAATGATTGGCAATGCATGGACCAGCCCGCCACCTGTATCGCGCAGCAAATCGCGCTCGTCGGAGATGCGCACATCGAGGTCGGATGCAGACGCCGCCAAATGTTGCTCAACCTGTTCGGCCCGATAATGCACGTTGACGACAATCCTGCCGATGCCTGCGTCACGCAGATGGTCAAGAACATGGTCAAGCAAGGCAACGCCGCCCACTTCGATCAAAGGTTTGGGCCGGTCGGCGGTCAGCGGCATCATCCGGGTCCCCTTGCCTGCCGCCATGATCATCGCGGTGTCGACGGGGTTACCCATCGACGTTCAATTCCGTCGGCAGGGCATTGCGCATTTCTGCGGGGATATGCGTGTCAAACCAGTGTTTTACCGGCGCAAGATTGGGGTGCGCCAAATCGCGTTCGAGCAAGCCCCACATGCGCGGCAAAAACGACAAATAGCGCTCTTTGCCATCGCGCTTCCAAAGCCGGGTGAAAATGCCGATGATCTTTGTGTTCCGTTGAGCCCCCAACAAAGCATAATAAGCGGCAAAGTTGGCGTCCGGCTTGGCGGCTTCGTGATAATAAGCCAACATTTCAGTCTCAAGCGCTGGCGAAACGTCGCGCCTTGCGTCTTGCAGTAACGACACCAAATCATAAGCCGGATGCCCGACCAGAGCGTCTTGGAAATCAATGATTCCCTGCTGACCATCATCCAGCAGCATGATGTTTTCGGCATGATAATCGCGCAGTACGGTGACTTTCTGATAGTCTGCCAACGGCGCCAAAGCCTTCATCCAGACGCGGTCAAATTCGCTTTCGTCAAATGCGATCCCCATAGCGGGCATATACCATTCCGATAGCAGCTGCACTTCGCGCATGTAGGTCGCCATGTCATAAGGCTGCGATTGCACAGCAGGCGTTTCGGCCAGTCGCACGATGGCGTCGATCGCGGCGCGGTAGACCACTGCCTCATCTTCGGGATGGTCGTCGAGATGCTCGCGCATCCGCTGGTCCCCAAAATCCTCCAGCAGCACAAGGCCGCGGGTCAGGTCAGTCGCGAAAATTTCAGGCGCGCGGAACCGGTGCCCGTTTAAATATTGCGCAATGTGGATGAAAGGACGCGGGTCCTCATGCGGGGGCGGCGCATCCATCAAAATCGCTTTTCCGTGCGTAGCAGACTCGACGCGGAAATAGCGGCGGAATGACGCGTCGCCAGCTACAGGAGCTACTTGCGCCCCCTCCCAGCCATGCGTATTCAAAAATTCGTCCAAGCCAGCAGGCGGAGCCATATCAATTAATGGTGTCATCATTATCCATTTTCATAGTCAGTATTCGGCTTCCGTCGGCTTGCGGCGTAATTTCGATGCTATGGCTTGGCACCACATAGGCTGGGCCAAAACGTTCGGCCCATTCCACTAACGTTATGCGTTCACCGCGTTCGTCCGCCAGCCCCAATTCGTCCAGTTCTTCGAAATCATTCAAGCGATACAAATCGACATGGGCGACAGCAACCAAAACCTCTGGCGGTTCGTAACTATGGACGATGGCATAAGACGGGCTGGCAACTTCTCCTTCAAAGCCAAGCCCTGCCAAAATACCTGCGCACAACACCGTTTTGCCTGCACCAAGCGGGCCATTGATCGCAACCCAATCGGAGCGTTTCAATTTTTGCGCGAGCGACTGGCCAAAGGCGCGCATATCGGCATCCGTTGCGATGATCATTTCTTGGGCAGCGCCATGATGATGGTGGTCCCCTGGCCTTCTTCCGAATGCAGATGGAACGTTCCGCCGTGAGATTCGATGATCTGCCGCGCCAGCGGTAAGCCAAGCCCGCGCGTCATCGCGCCGGTCGCGTCAGCGCTTTGGCCGTTGTCGCTTTCAGGCGAAAGCCGCCGAATATCTTTATCGTCAATGCCCGTGCCGTTATCGGATACGACAAGTTCAAGCGCATCATTTTGCCAGCGCGCAAAAAATAGCACTTCACCACCATGGCGGTGGTAACGAATAGCATTGTCGAGCACTTGTCCCACCGCCTGCCCGATCCGTTTCGGATCAAGCGACATCGCCCCCTTTGCATCGCCGCATTCGACCTGCAGGGTAACACCCGCCGCCTCTGCCATCTGCGCTTTAGTCTCTGCAATCTGTGCCACCAGAGCCGGAACATCAACCTCGTCAAGCACCAGCGGCAGTGCGCCTGCCTCTATCTGGCTGTAGTCGAGCACGGTGTTAATTTGTTCGGACAAACGGTCAGCCGACTGCACAATGGCATCGACATATTCCATCGCCTGTGGCGTAAGGTCGCCAGCTATGCCCGCCTTCAACAAATCCGCAAAACCGCTGATGGATGTCAGCGGCGTGCGGAATTCGTAGCTCATATTCGCAAGAAACTTGCCTTTGATCGCGTCCGCATCCTGCAAGGCGCTGTTCCGGTCACGAAGGGCCTGCTCGATCTTCAACGTATCCGACATGTCGAGCATAGTGAACAGCGTGTTGCCATCGGGCAGCGGTATAGTCGCGATCTGGAACATGCGGCCATCGGCAAAGATCGCTTTGCTCTTGCGCTGCGCGCGGTTGGATGAGGTCATCCTTATCAGCTCGCCCAAAACGGCAATCTGGGTCGGCTTTTTTAAGTGCCCAGCCAACAGTGGCAGAAGTTCATCCAACCGGGGATGCTTAATAAGCTGGTCGTCAGACAGCTTCCATGTCTCCGCAAAAAGACGGTTCCAGATGCTCAATCGGCCGTCCGCGGAGAATACCGCAATGGCCTCGAACAAATTGTCAAAGGTCGCCGTCCGCACACGCAGCAAAATATCCCGCGCGCTGGCCAGTTGCGCCTGTTCCGTGCGGTCTTCGAAAATCATCAGCAACCCGCCATCAGGAATTGGCTGCGCCAACACGCGCAAATGCGTACCATCGGGGAGAAGCCAATTTTCTTCGGTGGGGTCAGACGCGCGGAACCATTCCTCACGGTCTTTGCGCCATGCCGGGAAGTCGCGGACCTCAGGCAGCTTTCCATTTTCACGCATCCGGTCAAGCACACGCGCGAATTCGGGCTTTTCCGAAAGCCATTGATCGCGGAAGGAAAACAGGCTTTGAAATGGCAAGTTGGCGAAGGTCAGCCCGTGCCGCGCGTCAAACTGCGCCACGCCCGCCGACATGAGGTTCAGCAAGTCACGCTGCGCCTCCGACAATTCGCGCACTTCGGATTTGGTGTCGATAAGGTCCTGCACATCAATCGCAAGCCCGGCAACGCCCGACGCGCCAAGGGGAATATCATACACCCGCAACTGACGGCGTTCGCCGTTCAGCGTTGCCGAGACAACGCGTTCCTTCTGCACATCCTCGGCCGCAGCCTCAGATGCATAGTCCGCCGCGCTTTTGCCATTCTCGGGCTCCAGCAGCTCAACGCCCTCTTCGACAACTTGAAGACCATCGGTTGCGCCCACCGCTTCGACATAAGCATGGTTCACAAAATGCAGGTTCATGTCCGGGCGGCGGTGCCACATGGGAATTGGCGCGGCCTCAATAAGCCCCGCCAAAGCTGAGAATGCCGACCGCGCCTCGTCCGATTCCTGCGCGCGTTTTTCGAGTTCGCGCAAACTTTCGGTGGAATCAAAAAACCACAACAACGCCGCACCATTTGGGTAGATGATATTATCCGCAATATTGCCAACTACGGTCAGCCTACGGTTCGACCCTTCGATTGCTAAAGGTAGCGTAAAGCCCTTCCCCGTGCGTTGGGTTTCGCGGACCTTAGCTTCAAGTTTGGACAAGTCCTCAAGCGCAAGGCCCGCATCGTCGCGTCCCCCCAGTTCCGAAAGCGATGCTGCAGGCTCATCCAAACCAAGCAAACGGGCAAATCGGTCGGGCGCCTCTATCCTGCCGTCACGTTTCACTACCACGGGAAAAGCAGGCGCAGTTTCCAGCAATCTGCCAAGACGGGCAGTCTGGCGCAGCATCTTGTTGGATTGGCTCCGCATCGACAGCCCAACCCAAATGGCGACGATGGCTCCGACAAGCCAAAGCGCCATCAAAATGCCTATCAGTGCAATTGGCAGGCCAGTGCCTGTCATCGTCATGCGCCCTTTATATTGCCGCTGATATGCTAATGCCCAAATGCTCGGGCCACGCAACGAAAAAAGCCCGCCGCGTTTCGGCGGCAGGCTTTCTTTAGTCCGAAACGGACGGTCGATTAATAACGATAATGGTCTGGCTTGAACGGACCTTCGGTCGATACGCCGATGTAACCAGCCTGCTTGTCGGTCAGCTTGGTGAGCTTAACACCCAGCTTTTCGAGGTGAAGCGTCGCGACTTTCTCGTCGAGATGCTTTGGCAGAACATAAACCTGGTTCTTGTAATTATCACCGTTGGTCCAAAGCTCGATTTGCGCGAGCACCTGGTTGGTGAAGCTTGCCGACATCACAAAGCTTGGATGTCCGGTCGCACAACCAAGGTTCACCAAACGGCCCTTGGCAAGAACGATGATCTGCTTGCCGTCCGGAAACTGAACAAGGTCGGTGCCGGGCTTCACTTCGGTCCAGTTGTAGTTCGACAAAGCGGCAATCTGAATTTCGCTGTCGAAATGGCCAATGTTGCAGACGATGCTCATGGGCTTCATGTTCATCATATGCTCGGCGGTGATAACGTCGGCGTTGCCGGTTGCGGTGCAGAAGATGTCCGCGCGCTGCACGGCTTCTTCCATCGTTACAACTTCAAAGCCTTCCATCGCCGCCTGCAATGCGCAGATTGGGTCAACTTCGGTGACCATGACGCGCGCGCCGCCATTGCGGAGCGACTGCGCCGAGCCTTTGCCGACATCGCCAAAGCCAGCAACGCAGGCAACCTTACCGGCGAGCATGACGTCGGTGGCGCGACGGATGGCGTCAACGAGCGATTCTTT
>JAZKGS010000008.1:0-12894 GCA_040385805.1 Pseudomonadota bacterium
TGTCGGTGACCGAAATGAACGCCTTGCTGCGCGAAATGGAAGTTACGCCGCACAGCGGGCAGTGCAACCATGGACGGCCAACTTGGGTGAAGCTGGCGTTGGGGGATGTGGAGAAGCTGTTTGGGCGGAAGTGAGAAGCTGCGTAAAATGTCGCGGTAAATTTCTCGACCGCGACATGATGGGTATGCGGTTTAGGCCGCTTCGTCGGACTTCTGCGTATGGATCATACGGCTCATATCGATTGGCAGCGGAACGCCAGGGCCCGTTGGGATCGCAACCAAACGCCATACCAAAGAGCCTCCATCGGGGACAAAGGCGTTAGTGGAACCAAAATAATTGATTATACCGCCGCCAGGATTAGTTGGGTCGACATGAACATTGTTATTTGGACCAACCACTCTGCCCTCTGCGTCAAAGATATAATATTGCCATATGCTCGGAAACTGCCCGCTTGAATTCTCCTTTAAAAAATATGTTCCAGCGTCATACATTTTGCCTGACGTGACGCTTTTGATTTTATTTGGGTAAGCTGCTTTAAAGGCATAAACCGAAATCTTTCCCGGCGCACCGATGGGGATATAACCAAAACCTGAAGCCAGCGGACCCGGGCTTTTAACGGCCGCGTCCAACACCTGCTGTACGGTGCCTCCTCCCGGCAGGGTGACGATGTTATTATATAGAATCCCGACCACACGTAGTTTTATAGGCATGAAGTGTCTCCTTGTTGACGCTTCGCCAATTCGATGCCCAACGCCTTATAAAATCACGATAAAATGCTCCCTTCAATAGATGATGCATTCACTATGGACCAACCTTGGCCCATCTGTTTGGACGCTGAAACAACACCGCAGGCACCCGAAACAGGTTCAGGATGACTGGTCGGTGATCGATGTCAGATGGAGTCGCGTTATCCCGAAACAGGTTCGGCATAACGACGGCGTGGTGGTCTCGCTTCAGACATTAAAGCGGAACAGCATGATATCGCCGTCTTTGACGAGATATTCCTTGCCTTCCGAACGCCATTTGCCCGCTTCTTTCGCGCCAGCTTCGCCGTTGAACTGTACATAATCCTCATAGGCCATCGTTTCGGCGCGGATGAAGCCTTTTTCGAAATCGCTGTGGATCGCGCCCGCCGCATTTGGCCCGGTCGCGCCTTTGGTGACTGTCCATGCCCGAGCTTCCTTGGGGCCGACGGTGAAGAAGGTAATGAGGTCAAGCAGCTCGTAGCCAGCGCGAATAACCCGCGCGAGGCCGGTTTCGGTGAGGCCCAAATCTTCAAGGAACACTTCCCGGTCTTCAGGAGGCATAGTCGAGATTTCGGCCTCAATCGCGGCGGATACGACCACGGCCTCTGCGCCCTCGGCCTTGGCCTTTTCAAAAACCTTTGCCGACAGCGCATTGCCATTGGCTGCGCTCGCTTCTTCGACATTGCAGACGTAGAGTACTGGTTTCGCCGTCAAAAGCTGCGCCATTTGGAAATGCCGTTCTTCTTCAGCATCGTCGCGCTTGGTGAGGCGCGCTGGCTTACCATCACGCAACAGATCGAGCGCGCGGCCAAGCACAAGCGCACTGATCTTCGCTTCCTTGTCGCCCTGCGTGCCTTTTTTGACTAGGTTCGGCACCCGCTTTTCAAGGCTTTCAAGGTCGGACAGCATCAGTTCGGTTTCGACCGTCTCGGCGTCCGAAATTGGGTCAATCTTGTTGTCGACATGTTGGATGTCGTCATCTTCGAAGCAGCGCAAGACATGGACGATGGCGTCCACTTCGCGGATGTTACCGAGGAATTGGTTGCCAAGGCCTTCACCCTGTGACGCGCCACGCACGAGGCCAGCAATGTCGACAAAGCCCAACTGCGTTTCAATGATTTTCTGACTGCCACCGATTTTGGCGATGGTTTGCAGCCGCGGGTCAGGCACGGCGACATTGCCGATGTTCGGTTCAATCGTGCAAAACGGATAGTTAGCCGCTTGCGCCGCTGCCGTTTGCGTCAACGCATTGAACAGGGTGGACTTGCCCACATTGGGAAGGCCCACAATACCGCATTTGAAACCCATGAGATGTCCTTGATATTTGAAATTGCACCGCATCGACGCATTGTTGGCCGCGCCGTAGCGCCATGCGGTGCAAAATACCAGAGGCTGCTTCAGGCGTTAGTCGTGCACCGCCTTGATGAGCGGGCCATAAGGCGAGTTTCCAAGCCATGCGAGCTGTGTTTCTGCCGAAACCTTGTTGATTGCCTCTTGCGGTTTTGCACCGGGGTGCACGGCACGGCGCAGCGGTCGGCGGCCCACCGGCATGGCGATGATTTCGGCTATTGCACGCGGCACGTCGAAGATATCGGCGCTTCGGCCTGAGCCATCCTCAGTGCCCATGCGCGATGTAAACATGGCGTAAGCGGCTTTGCGTTCATCATCGGCGCGGGCGAGTAGTTCGCTGGTGTAGCGGTTGCGATTGCGCCAGACATCGGTTGGATAGCCGCCGGGTTGGATGATACTGACCTCAACGCCATGCGGGGCAAGCTCATAGGCCATTTGTTCGCTCATCGCCTCGAGCGCGAATTTTGTCGCAGAATAGTGACCGCCGCCCGGCACAATCACGCGACCAAGTTGCGATGATATGTTAAAGATCTGGCCACGTTTTGCCCTGCGCATCGCGGGCAGGACAGCGCGCGCCATGCGGTGACAGCCATAGACATTGGTGTCGAACATCAATTGCGTTGCCGCCATGTCCTGCATCTCGACTGGTCCGGTCAGGCCAATGCCGGCGTTGTTGATAAGCACATCCAACGCGCCGCCCGCAATGCGTTCGGCTTCGGCAACGCCTTTGGCAACCTGATCATCGGAGGTCACATCGATTTCGATGACGGTAATATCCAAATTTTCCTTCTTACCCTCAGCCTTCAATTTATCCGCCTCAGCGCGTGGCAAATTGCGCATGGATGCGATCACTTTGGCACCCGCGCGCGCATAATGCAGCGCACCTGCATAGCCAAAGCCCGATGAGCTGCCGGTAATCAGGATGGATTTGCCCTTAAGGTCCATCACAGCGGCGCTTTGCGCGATAACAGGTGCAGCGAGCGTGGTCGCCGTGGTAACCGCAGCCGCGGCGCCAAGCAATGTCCTGCGATTGATGTTAGAATTGGGGTCCATGAGGTTCCTCTCTATTGAAACACCCAGATTATCTAATTCCTTGGCTAAAGCGAGTCCATCCAGCGTTGCAGTTCGGCGGGGCGTTGCAGGCGAATGATTTTATGTTCATGCCCGACGAGGTGCCGTTCCATGCGCACGCGCGGTCCGCTGTTCCAACGGATCAGGTAGATCAGAAATCCAAGGTCAAAGCGTTCGGGGCATGCATCGGTCATGTCGGGGCGAGCGCGGCCGTGATAGGTCCATATTCGCTTGAGCAAACGGCGAACGCACAGACCAATGGGATAATCAAGGTAGACGACCGTGTCCGCGCGGGGCAGGCGTTCAGACAAAGTCCCGCCATACGTGCCGTCGATGATCCAGCGGTCTGCAGCGGTGATGGCGGCAAGCTTTTGGCGTATCTCGTCCTTGCTGCTTTCGACCCAGCCGGGTTTCCAGTTAAGCTGGTCCATATGGAACAAGGGCAGGCCGAGACGGCGCGATAGAGCGCTCGCGAAGGTCGATTTTCCTGCACCGCAAGGGCCAATGACCAACACGCGCTGCATGGGCTCAGTCTTGTTGCAACCGCATGGCGACGTCGTTCATGAACCGGACGTCATCCCCCTTTGCAAGCCAATCAGCCTCTGCTGAAACCGCACCAAGCAAATCGGCCAGATCGTCAATCTCGCTTTTGTGGAAATTGCCGAGGACATAGCCCGTAACGCGGTCTTTGTTGCCTGGATGACCAATGCCCAGACGGACACGGCGGAAATCTGCGCCGATATGGTCGGTGATCGAACGGATGCCATTATGGCCAGCCGCGCCGCCGCCCGTTTTGACTTTCACCTTAAACGGGGCAAGATCAAGCTCGTCGTAAAAGACGGTGACGTCTTTAGGCTCAAGCTTGTAGAAATCCATCGCTGCGCGAACGCTGCGACCGCTTTCGTTCATGAACGTAGCAGGCTTCAGAAGGATGATTTTGTCGGAGCCAATCCGAAGTTCCTGGACCCATCCCTGAAATTTCTTCGCGGGCAAAGGAAGCTCGTAAATTTCGGCCAGCGCATCAATCGCCATGAAACCGATATTGTGCCGGTGCATCGCATAGGTGGCGCCTGGATTCCCGAGACCTACCCATAATTGCATCGTGCCAGTCCCTTGTGGGAGAAATCCGGGGCGGGCCGAAACCTGCCCCGGAGATTAATTTACGCTTCTGCTTCGCCTTCTTCGGTCGTGTCACCCTCGGTCGATTTAAGCGCCGATGGTGCAACAATCGTTGCAATGGTGAAGTCACGGTCGGTGATCTTGCTTTCCGAACCCTTTGGCAACTTTACATTGCTGATGTGGATCGAATCGCCGATGTCGAAACCGGTCACGTCGATTTGGATGTCATCAGGGATCTTGTCGTTATCGCAAACGAGTTCAAGTTCGTGACGCACAACGTTCAATACACCACCACGCTTCAGACCAGGTGATGCGTCTTCGTTGACGAATACCACTGGAACCTGAACGTCGGCCTTTGCGCCCTTGACGATGCGCAGGAAGTCAACATGGATTGGACGATCGCTGACAGGATGAAATGCAACATCCTTTGGGATAGTGATCTGTTTTTTGCCACCAAGTTCGATCTCGACAACGCTGTTGGAAAAATGGCCAGTCATCAATAATTTGATAAGCGCCTTTTCCTCAACGTGAATGAGTTCGGGTTCTTGTTTGTTGCCGTAAATTACGGCGGGCACTCGGTTTTGACGACGCAATTCGCGGGAGGCTCCCTTGCCTGCCCGATCGCGCGTCTCTGCCGACAATGTCAGCTGATCGCTCATGTTGATTCTCCAAAAAAAGTTACTTTGCCGCCACGCCTCCAGGGATGACCATGCACGGCAAGCGCGCGCCTATATGTGGGTTGCCCGCGAAAAGCAAGCTTAGTGCGGAATCAGGTGAGCGCTCGGTAAAGGCTGAACATACTCGTTGCGATCAGGACGATGCTGACGGCGAACAACAACATGCGCGGCTGAATGCGCTTGGCGACCAAGGCACCGAATGGCGCTGCCAACAATCCGCCGATCAAAAGACCTCCGGTTACCACGGTAAACGCCTCCAATCCGATAGTCAGGATGAAAGTCATCGATACCGCAACGGTCAAAAAGAATTCTGCGGTGTTGACCGTACCAATGGTTTTGCGGGGATCAGCGCCCTGAATCAGCAAGTTGGATGTGACCACTGGCCCCCAGCCGCCACCACCCGAAGCGTCGAGAAAGCCACCGATCAGACCAAGTGGCATGGTGACCTTAGGGTCGCGTGGCTTATGCTCATGCGTGAAATCCCATGCCTTATAGAGCAGGTAAAAGCCAATCAGCGTGAGGTAGCCCATTACAAAAGGCCGCGCCGCCTCGGTATGAATATTGGCCAACAGATAAGCGCCAGTGCACCCACCAATGACGCCGGGAATGGCAATGCGGCCGAACAGTTTCCAATCCACGTTCTTGTGCAGCACATGGCTTATACCTGATGCGCCGGTCGTAAACATTTCGACAAAATGCACCCCAGCTGACGCGCGGGCAGGGGCTACCCCCATGACACTGACTAATAAAGTGCTGCAGATCACGCCAAAGGCCATGCCAAGCGCGCCATCGACCAACTGCGCGGCAAAGCCGACGGCGATGTAAGGTGCAACCGCAGCCCAGTCGATATTGGCAATATATTCAATCATCCAAATCTCGCAGTTGCTGGGCACGGACAGGTCACGGCATAATGCGAAGTACCGCGATTAGCTATAGCCATGCGTGGTGGTTTTTGTTGATGCCACCAAAGGCGGGATTTAACGATAGCAAAGCCAAGTCGGTGAATGTTTATTCCGCCGCTTGAAGATAAATGTCGGCGTCAACCACATCGGTCAGGTTAATGCCGTCGAGAAGATTTGCGGTCTTGTCCCGAACTTGAAGCATCAGCGCGCGTGTGCGGCAATTTTCTTCCTCGACGCAATTCTTGCAGGTTTCATGAGCATAGCGGCTGGCGCAGGGCACTAGCGCGAGCGACCCGCGCATGATGCGGATGAGGTCGCCATAGCTGATGTCGATCGGAGAAACACCCAACCAGTAGCCCCCATCTTTGCCCCGTTGTGACGCCACAAGGCCTGAACGCGACAGTTCGGACAGTATGACGGTCAGAAACTTGGGGGGTATTTTCTGCGCCTCGGCAATGTCGGCGAGTTGCACAGGTCCTTTTCCATAATGGTCGGCCAAATGCTGCATAGCGCGGATCGCATAGCGGGTTTTTTGGGAAAGCATGTTGTTCTTTTGCGCTTAGCAGGCTCGATTTTCAACCCACGAAGTAGACAAAGCGACCGAAGGCATAAAAACAATTCGAAAATTCGACGAAATGATGCACGAAAGGCGGTTGCATTGCGCGGTTCCTGCGCATAGCCTTGTGACATATTACGGCGTCCAGACCGAATAAATACCACAAGGGGGATATTATGAAGCACTCAAAAACCGCGATCTTTTTGCTGGCGACTTGCCTCACTGCGCCTGCCTTTGCGCAAGATTCATCGCCGCCCGTCCCGGCCGAAACGGCAACAGATGAAGGTACAGCCATCATCGTTACCGGTTCGCGTATCAAACAGGACCCGACGAAGAGCGCCGCACCCTTGCAGGTTATTACCCCCGCTGATTTGTCTCGAGAGGGTATTAATAGCCCCGAGCAACTGATTTCATTTTTGTCCACCAACGGTACGGGCGCGGATAACCTCGCATCCAACGGAGATGTGACGAGCGGCGCGCAACGCGGCACCAACGGCCTGTCTGCGGCTAACCTGCGCGGCCAAGGTGCAGCATCAACGCTTGTGCTTCTTAACGGACGCCGCGTTGCGGCACATGGCCTCACCGGCGGTGCCGTCGATGTTAACCAGGTACCATTTGCCGCCCTTGAGCGCGTCGAAGTTTTAAAAGATGGTGCATCTGCCATTTACGGAACCGACGCGATCGGTGGGGTGATCAATTTTATCACCAAATCGAATTTTCAAGGCGTGGTGCTGAATGGATTCACCGACATCACTGAACAAGTTGACAGCCCGATTTATCGCCTGTCTGCAACTGCTGGCTATGGCGACCTGGGCACCCAAGGCTTCAACATCATGGGCGCGGTTAGCAAAAGCTGGAGCAGCATTTTGCTTGGTTCGGATCGCGATTTTGTCAATGGTAACCAACCCAATCGGGGGCTTTCGGTTGATACCCGCGGTACGCCGATTGCTACCGCCTTTCCCGCAAACACGAATAGTCTATTCGCACCTAACGGATCGCTGCTTGGCGGAACTACAAATAGTGCAGCGAATTTCTTTCTCCCCGGATTGCTGATCCCCGGAACGACGACACGCGCCGACGGCGGCATCAACTTCCTTGATTTACCCGGAGGGGCAGGATGCGACTCCGTCGATGGCGGGATGGCGTATGACGAGGTGCTCTGGTCAGTGCCGGGCGCGCGCTTTGCGTGTTCATGGGATACAGGACGCGCAGCCGTGCTTCAACAACCCCTGCAAACGCTCACATATTACGGCAAGGCTACGCTTGCACTTGGCGACCATCGCATTGCTGCGGAAATCACCGGTTCAGACGCTGATTCGAGGAAGCGGTTTTCCAATAACCAATATTCAATCAACGCAACAACCATGCCGCTTTATTATCCTTTGAACGGTGTAACGGCGGCCACTTACAACAGCGTCTATGACGCTATTGCGGGAACATTCCCCGCGGTAGGTGCGGTGGGTGACCGGACGGTCGATGCGGTTGGAAATTATGGCAAACCAATCGCCTACCGCTGGCGGAACATTCCAGGCGGTAATCGCGAATATGTCACGAATACCAAAACAATTCGTGGAGCTCTAACCGCTGAAGGTCCGCTTGGGGGTACGTGGGATTATCGTGCTGGTGCATCTTACGCCAAGAGCGAAGCCTCATCCGTACTTGGTACAGGTTATCATTTTACCGGCATTTTTCGGTCTGCAGCCAACGCTGCAGCATCGGGCGTGGCCGGGGCCGTTAATGGCGGTATTGATCCGCGTGCGCCTATTGCACCAGGTGCAACTCGTCCGGGCATTGTGGGCTTGCTGAATAGCGGTATTCTTAACCCGTTCTCTGTGGCCCAATCCGACGCGGCTCTGGCCGGGCTTGATGCCATATCAGCAGAAGGCACGACGCTATATGGCGGTCAATATGAGGTGAAGCAGTTCGATGGCTCGGTATCCGGTTCGCTATTTGACCTGCCAGCTGGTCCGGTTCAGGTCGCATTGGGCGCCGATTACCGACGTGAAACTTATAGCTTTAACGGCTCCGCCGCGGCTGTAACCGGCCAACCCGAAATATTTAACGTGGCATTCGATAACGTTAACGCTCTGACGCCGAAGAACCGCGACGTGAAGGCTGTTTATGCCGAAGTTTCGGTGCCGGTGTTGGAAATTCTCGAACTGACTGGTGCCGTTCGGCTTGACGATTATACGGGCTTTGGTTCGACTATAAATCCGAAGTTCACCGCAAGATTTTCGCCCACTGACTGGGTGATGCTTCGGGCGTCTTATAATACAGGGTTTCGTGTCCCCAGCTTTAACCAGATATTCAACGGTGTTACCGAATCCCCTAACCCCGGAAACAACCTGACAGATCCGACAACGTGCCCGGCGGGTGGTATCGTGAACGTCACGCCAGGATGCGGTGCGATCACTCCAAATTCGCTCAGCGGTGGTAACCTCAACCTTGGTCCAGAAACGTCAGAGCAATATTCGGCCGGGATCGTGTTCACGCCAGCACCACAGTTTAGTGCTTCCGTCGATTTTTGGTCTATCGCAGTCGATAACACGATTGGTGCGCTGACCATTGCCCAGTTGCTGGCAAACCAGTCCTCTTTTCCGGATCGTGTCGAACGAACAGGCGGCGTGATTACAGGGTTGGATTTGCGGGCGGACAATATCGGTTCGCGGCGCACGCAAGGGCTTGAAGTCTCGCTGCGTGGCGGTGTGGACGCATTTGGCGGCGTATTTACCGCCGGACTTGACGGGACATATCTCATCAAAAAGCGCGAAAAGTTCCTGCCAACGGCTCCTTTTGGTCCAAGCTTAATCGGCGTATTTACATATGCGGGCGATCTTGGTTTGCGCTGGAAACATAGCGCTTTCATCAACTTCGCCATTGACGATGTGATGCTTAGCTTCTCGCAAATCTATCGCAACGGTTACAAGAACAACGCGCTTCCGCAATCTGCAAGCCGTCCTGACTATAATGAGCGCGTAAAAGCTTATGTGATCTATAACATGTCGGCTGCGGTGGACATCAACGACCGTTTCCGTCTGACTGCGGGCGTGCGGAACGTCTTTGACAGGGACCCACCATTTGCCATCACGTACGATAGCAACACGGGTGCTGGTTCAAGCTGGGAACCACGGGTTGCCGATCCGCGCGGACGGTCCTTCACCGTTGCGGTGGAAGCGAAGTTCTAAAACAAGGATGCCGGGTATGGATATGAATGCAACTCGGCGTCAGATTATGGCGGGGCTGGCGGCATTGCTGTCAGCCCCGCCGCTTTTGGCTGCAGGTGTGCCTCAGGCCAAGGCGGCACGTAAGCCATCGCGGCTGCGGGTAGGCGATACGGTCGGCTTGATTGAACCAGCGTCCGCCAGCGACGAGCCATTCCAGTTACAATTGGTTGAGGAAGCAATTATTGCCATGGGCCTGAAGCCCAAACGTGCGGTGCATTTGCTTGACCGTTATGGATATCTGGCTGGCCAGGACAAAGACCGCGCATCCGACATTAACGCAATGTTTGCGGACAAGGATGTGAAGGCCATCTTTGCGGTACGAGGCGGTTGGGGCAGTGCGCGGTTGTTGCCGTATCTCGACTGGAACATAATTCGCGCCAACCCCAAGCTGCTGACGGGTTTCAGCGACATCACCGCTTTGCATATGGCGATTGCGGCCAAGGGCGGGTTCGTGACTTTGCACGGCCCCAACGCCAGCAGTGCATGGGGTAAGGCGTCATGGGACATTTACCGCGAAATCGCTTTTGATGCAGGTACGCCTTTATTCACCAACCCTATTGGCGAAGAGGACAGGTTGGCGCAGCGTCGCTGGCGCACGCGCGTATTGGGCACGGGTAATGGCAAGGCGCAAGGCAAGCTATTGGGCGGAAATCTGACGGTTCTTACCGCGCTTGCGGGGACGCCGTATCTGCCCAGTTTTGATGGCGCGATCCTGTTCCTTGAAGATGTAGGCGAGGCGGAATATCGCATTGACCGTATGCTGACGCAACTGGGGCAGGCGGGCGTTTTGAAGAGCCTAAAGGGTGTCGTTTTCGGGCAATGCACCGATTGCACCAACACCGGCAACAGCTATGGCGCCTTCACGCTTAACGATGTCCTGACGCAGCATCTGGGTGGCCTAGGCATCCCCGCCTATCAGGGGGCCTATTTCGGGCACATTACCGATCAGTTCACGCTGCCAGTGGGCGGGATGGCGGAGATTGACGCGGATGCGGGAACGCTTCGCTTGCTTGAACCCGTCGTCGTTTAAGCAAAATTCAGGAACTGCGTAATCAGCAGGGCAAACGTGTTGTTGGCCATGTGCAGGATGATGTTTGTGCGCAGTGACCCTGTGCGATGGTACAAATAGCCAAAGGCAATGCTGAGCGACATCAGGGCGGGGATCGCATATGGTTGCAAATGCACCAATGCGAACAGAAAAGACGACAGTATTATCGCACCCCAAATCGGCACATATTTCGCCAACGCATTTTGCAGTAGGCCGCGAAACAACAACTCCTCAACGACAGGCGCGGCAATCGCGATTGCAAAGAACATCGCAGCCATATTCAAGGGCGTGCGCCCTATTCCGGCCAAGATCTTGGCCATTTCCTCTTGCATGCCAACGCCCGGGATGACGTAGGTCGCGTACAGCATATTAAACGCCATAGCAGCGATGACCAAAACGATGCCGAGGCCAGTCGCGCGGTGCAGCGGCATCTTGCCGAAATCATTCAGGCCCAATGTCTCCAGCCGCGCCTGCTTGCGCAAATAGAGCCACATGAGGAACAACTGGATGATGGCCGATACAACCAGGCCAAAGATGATGGAGATCGGCTCGGGCGTAGCCAAGCTTTCTTGCGTTGCCGCCATGATCAGGCCGGTACACAAACCTTGCAACGAAAAATATAGAACAATAAACCCGATTGTGGGTAGCAGGCCAGGAAAGGCCTTAGGCACTGCTGATGCGGAGGCAGAATCACCGACTTGCATTTTTTCCATATTGATCCCGCTCAAAAATGAAGGCCGGGCACACCAGCCCGACCTTCCTCTGTCTTACACATCTATGCTTAATAGGCCACCCGCGTTGCAGTCAGGCCGTAGGCCGGAAGCAATAGCTGGACGCTTGTAGGGCCAGCCAGGTGCCCGGCACCAACTGCCATGAACGTAACGCCCGGCTTGTCCATCCGCGCGGAAACCCATTTTGCCCAATTGGCATTCCGCTTGGTCAGCAAGGCATCGTACAATGTCCGGCTGGTAAGCCCTTCATTCATCAGTCGACCAAGGCTTTCGGGGTCGGGCGCTGCCCACATGTTCACCATCTTGTCCAAAGTGCCGCCGACGTCATCAATCATCTTTGCCGTTTCGACCAGAAACGCGATTTGTTCAGCCTCAGGCAGGGAATCAAACACGCCCAACTGAAACTCCATGGTTTCAAGCCCAGCGATTGGTTTGTTGCTGACCTTTGCCGCTGCGGTCAGTTGCTTTTCAACGCCGCTATTGGGGTCAAAGCCCGTTTTTTGCGCCGCCAGCAATGACATGGTGATTGCAGCAGCCCATGGGTCAAACGGGTCAAAAGCTGGTGCGGGAATGCCGAGTTTGCCCATCGCCGCATCGTAAACGGCACGATCTGCATCATTCATTTTTGAACGCAGGGTTTTGCCCTGCTGATCCATTGCAAGCTTGCCAAACAAGGCTTGGGCCTCAGCCGCCGGTGGCTCCACAAGTTCCAGAACCAATTGGTCCGAGCTGTCAAAAGCAGTCTTTACACCATCGTCAAACCAGCCAAGGCCAGGCTTCAAAATATGGACGCTGCCGAAGAGGTAAATTGTCGTGTCTTCGTCTTTGACCACCCACAAGGCTGGGTCGACGTCCTTGACGGCAGGAGGTGCCTTGACGGGGTCAAGGGCTTCCACAGATGCAGGTGCCTCGGTAGGCGTGCTTTGGGCCGCAACCGGCGCTGCCCATGCCAATGCGCATGTCGCAGTGGCGGTCAGAAATGACTTCAAACAAATACGCATGGTAATTTTCCTTCAAACAAAAGATGACATTATTGGGAAGACTTTGGACCGGCAATCAGCGGTATTTTTTCCAGAACCAGACCACTGACCAGACAAGTGAGAATAGCAGGTAAATGGCCACCCCATTAGGTTCGGGCACAAGGTCGCCGCGCCACAACAACCACCATAAAGGGGTCAGAATGAGAAAGGCGTAAGCGGCGTAATAGCCACCATCGCGATAGGCGTTGGCTTCTTGTTCGTCGATCACGCGCGTGTGCCAAAACCAGGCAACTACCGGCATAATCACGCCCCAAATCAGTATGAGCGGAACAACGGTCGTGAGAGGTATCGGCCCCACAAACAATGCAGAGAACGGGTCGGCTGCATTTTCAGAAATCGTGGTGACGCTTGTGGCTGCGATTACCAACCCCATGACGCCACCCAATCCGCCACAGGCCAGAATAATATTTCGGTTCAACTTTTCGCGACG
>JAZKGS010000008.1:12994-16221 GCA_040385805.1 Pseudomonadota bacterium
TCTGCGTCAAACATGGCGCTCTCCGTTATGTTCGTCATCGAAAATCTCCTCGATTGGCATTTCAAACAGCCTTGAAATTTTAAACGCCAGCGGCAGCGACGGGTCATATTTGCCCGTCTCGATCGCATTGACCGCCTGGCGTGAGACATCGAGATGCTCGCCCAAGTCGGCCTGGCTCCAATTGCGCATGGCGCGCAATACTTTCAGTTGGTTTTTCATGTCAGGTTACGGTGTCTTTGTGTCATGTATACCTTACTAATATGATTCGCACAGTATGTCAACAACACCTTACAAAATGAAATGCGACACTGACAAACACTGATAGCTTTATCCAGAAACTTGATTTAGCGGCCTATCTCCGCCAATGGCTGGCCATGTCCGACGTTGCTCCACTTAGTTTTCAGGATTTGATCCTCACGCTCCATGATTATTGGGGCAAGCAAGGCTGTGCAATTTTGCAGCCTTACGATATGGAAATGGGTGCTGGCACATTCCACACCGCGACGACCTTGCGTGCACTTGGCCCTGATCCGTGGAACGCCGCCTTTGTGCAGCCATGCCGCCGCCCGACCGATGGCCGCTATGGCGAAAACCCGAACAGGCTTGGCGCATATTATCAATATCAGGTCATCTTGAAACCAAGCCCGCCAGATTTGCAGGAGCTGTATCTGGGCTCGCTGAACGCCATTGGCATTGATCCGCTGCTCCACGACATCCGCTTTGTCGAGGATGACTGGGAAAGCCCGACGCTTGGCGCTTGGGGCCTTGGCTGGGAAGTGTGGTGCGACGGCATGGAGGTAACGCAATTCACTTATTTCCAGCAAATGGGCGGGTTTGATTGCAAGCCGGTCTCGGGCGAACTGACCTACGGTCTTGAACGGCTCGCCATGTATATCCAGAACAAGGACAGCATTTTCGACCTTGCGTACAACAACGCGACAGCCGACCGTCCCGCGGTGACCTACGGCGATGTCTTCCGCGAAAACGAACGGCAGATGAGCACCTATCATTTCGAAGTCGCCGACACCGACATGCTGTTCGATGCCTTTAAAAAGGCAACGGCGGAATGCGAAAACTGCCTCGATCGCGGTATTCCCATTCCAGCCTATGAACAGGCGATCAAGGCAAGCCATATCTTCAACGTGTTGCAGGCACGCGGCGTCATTTCCGTTCAGGAACGTGCCAGCTACATGGGCCGCGTCCGCGACCTTGCAAAAGGCAGCTGCCAGGCGTGGATGGAAAAGAACGGATGGACGGCGTGACCGACTTTCTGCTTGAACTTCGCTCCGAAGAAATCCCTGCGCGGATGCAGGTCAAGGCTAAGGAAGACTTGGCCCGTCTGTTCAATGATGCGTTGGCGAAAGCCGGGCTTGCAGCTGCGTCAGTTGAAACCTTTGCCACACCGCGCCGCCTTGCGCTGATCGCGACCGGGCTGCCATTGGCGACCGAGGCCGTTTCCGAAGAGACCAAAGGGCCAAAGGTCGGCGCGCCGCCGCAGGCGATGGAAGGTTTTCTCCGCAAAACCGGCCTCACCCAAGACCAATTGATTGAACGCGACGGCGTCTATTTTGCGGTGGTGGAAAAGGCTGGCCGTCAGACGGCTGATGTGCTTTCCGAAGCCATCCCGGCAATCATCCGCGCCTTCCCATGGCCGAAATCACAACGCTGGGGCGCGGCGTCGGCTTCGACCGAAAGCCTGCGCTGGGTGCGCCCGTTGCAGGGTATCGTGGCGCTGCTGGGTGATGATGTCGTGCCTTGTGAGATCGAAGGCATCGTAAGCGGCGCGGCAACCATGGGCCATCGCTTCCATCACAGCGGCCCGATCACCATCGGCAATGCTGGCGACTATATCGAGAAACTGCGCGCTTGCCACGTCCTCGTCCATTTCTCCGAACGCTGCCGCATCATCCGTGAAGGCGCTGAGGCCGCGGCAAAGGCAGCTGGCCTGACGCTGGTTGCGGACGAAGGGCTGGTGATAGAAAATGCAGGCCTGACCGAATGGCCAGTGCCCATGCTTGGCCGCTTTGACCCGGCGTTTCTGGAAGTGCCGCAAGAGGTCATCCAATTGACCGCGCGGGTGAACCAGAAATATTTTGTCTGCCATGATGCAAATGGCAAGCTGGCCAATGCTTTTGTGTGCACCGCGAATATCGACGCGCATGACAAAGGCGCAGCTATTGTTGCGGGCAATGAAAAGGTTCTCGCCGCACGGCTGTCCGATGCGAAGTTCTTCTGGGAACAGGATTTGAAGGTCGCGCTTGATGATCAGGCGCAGAAACTGGCACAGATTACGTTCCATGAAAAGCTTGGAAGTGTCGCCGACAAGGTTGAACGCGTGGCCAAGTTGGCACGTTGGTTGGTGGAAGAGGGTATAATAAAATCCTCCCCATCGACTTGCGATGGGGAGGGGGACCGCGCCGTTGGCGTGGTGGAGGGGAAAAAACCCTCCATGGCCCCTCCGTCATCCGAAGCTGCCGCTTCGGCTGCCACCTCCCCATCGCAAGTCGATGGAGAGGATTTAGCAGACGACACCGAACGCGCTGCGCGTCTGTGCAAGGCGGACCTGGTCACCGGCATGGTTGGCGAATTCCCTGAATTGCAAGGCGTCATGGGCGGCTATTATGCCCGCGCACAGGGCGAAAGCGACGCCGTCGCCGATGCCATCCGCGATCATTACAAGCCCGTCGGGCAGGGTGATGATGTGCCCACAGCGCCCGTTACGGTAGCGGTAAGTTTGGCGGATAAGTTGGATACAATTTGCGCATTTGGCGCAATGGAGGCTTGGCCCACGGGGTCAAAGGATCCTTTTGCACTTCGTCGTGCGGCACTCGGAATTCTCGCACTAGTGCAATCGAACGGGTTGCGCCTGCCGTTATTCAAGTTGGCTGATGGAAAAGCTTATTCGGCCATCTACGCAATTGGTCTCGGCTTATCATTTGAAAAGTTAATCGATTTCTTCGCCGACCGACTAAAAGTGCAACAACGCGAAGCGGGTGTGCGGCACGATTTGATTGATGCGGTGTTTAGCCTTGGTGGTGAGGACGATCTGGTCCGGCTGCTGGCGAGGGTGAAGGCATTGCAGGCATATATTACGACAGCCGAGGGCGCAAATTTGCTGGCCGCTTACAAGCGCGCCGCGAACATATTGAAGGGTTCTAACCCTGTCTCCCCCGTGCTCGACAAGGCGTCTGATGCGCCGATGTCAGACGCCGCTGAACAGCAAATGC
>JAZKGS010000009.1:0-13172 GCA_040385805.1 Pseudomonadota bacterium
GGCGAATAAGGCACGCCGACGCGGGCCCACAACAGGCGCATATAATCGTAAATCTCGGTCACGGTCGCCACGGTCGAGCGCGGGTTGCGGCTGGTGGTCTTCTGCTCGATGGAGATTGCGGGCGAAAGTCCCTCAATATGCTCGACATCGGGCTTCTGCATCATCTCCAGAAACTGGCGCGCATAAGCGCTCAGCGATTCGACGTAGCGGCGCTGCCCCTCGGCATAGATGGTATCGAACGCGAGGCTGGATTTGCCGGAACCGGACAAGCCAGTGATAACAATGAGCTTGTCGCGTGGCAGATCGATATCGACGCCCTTGAGGTTATGCTCGCGCGCACCGCGCACCTTGATGTGGGTGAGTGACATTGTTCAGCTTGTTCCAGATTTGTTCTAAAAGCGCAAGTGGGCGCGTCATCCCAGAAATGGGGCAAAAGCTAACGAATTTCAAGGCAGGCTTTTGCCTCATCTTGCATCCGTTCGCATTTGCAGCATAATGGAGCAAATTGCGGCGTATTTCGTTGGACTTTAGACAATCGTCAGACGGAAAAATTTATGGCTGTTCGAAACTACATCATTCCTTGCCTGTTGTTGGGCACGCCCGTCGCCGCGCAAGAGGTCATGCCTGCGCCGACGCCTACGGTCGTTTTTCAATCTGGTACAGGCAGCAGTGACGGCGCGATGCCCTATGCGGGGCCTCCAGTGCGGCCAGTCGTGGATTGCGCGACTTTGGAATTATCCGAAAGCGCCATCAACAACGCATATTATACGCCTGGGGCGACGCATCCTGCGCGGCGTTTGGAAAGCCAGATCTTCGCGTCGGCCTTAACGAAATATCGCGGCCATTTTTGTGCCTTTGGTCGGACAAGCGGGCCAGCCATTATCGTCGTGGTCGATTTTGCGAAACATAGCAGCGAACCGCGGCTCTATCGTGTCGATCTGCGCACGGGAGATGGTCTCGACGCGCCAATTCGCGTTGCGCATGGCATTGGATCTGACCCCGATGACGATGGCTATGCCAGCTTCTTCAGCAATGTGCAGGAAAGCTACACTTCCTCGCTTGGCGCGGCCTTGGGGGCGGAGCGTTATGTGGGCATCAACGGGCTGTCCTTGCGGCTAGATGGCTTGGAGCAATCCAACAACCAGATGCGTGAACGCGACATCGTAGTGCACAGCTACGCACCTGAACACCGGCGGTATTTCAACGCTCAGCATGTCGCACTACGCGGGCGGCCAGGGTCAAGCGAGGGCTGCTTCGTGGTGGAGCCTGACAAGCGTGAATTGATCCTGCAGACGTTGGAGAATGGCGGCTTTCTGTATTCCGGCTATGGCAGCACGCGGCCAGCACCAAAGCCCGCAGCATCAAGAATTACCTTTGTCGCCGGGCCAGGTGCGCTCACTCCCGCGGCTCCGCCCGTGGTACCGGCTGCGGCTGCGGTGGTTTCGGAAACACCCGCCGAAACGCCCGGTAACCCGTCCACAAAGCCCATATCGCAAGACCAAGCAGAATAAGCGCAATGACAAGCGCGGCGACTGGGTTGGCGAAGGCCAGCACCAGCAGGCCGCCGGTCGTTACGTCCTCGACGGTGGACACGACGACGTTGCTGAACGGTTCGGGGCTGGTGTTTACAGCGGCTCTCGCGCTTGCCTTTGTCGCGTGACTGGCAAACGCTGCGCCTCCGCCAAGCAAGAAGGCAATGACTTGCCAAGTCGGGTCAGCGCTGTCGACGACCGCTAACGCAAGCAACGCCCCGCCCACTGGCCGGACTAGGGTATGCAACCCGTCCCAGATGGAATCGAGCCATGCGATCTTGTCGGCGAAAAATTCGGCAACAGCACCAAGTGCGCTGATGCCAAGCACCCATGGGTTGGCGAGCACATCAAGCATTTGCAGATTTTCGGGCAAAGGCACGATGTTGAAATGCATCGCGAGACCAGTTGCGAAAATGGTCAGGTAAAATCGCCAGCCAGACAGCAGGCTTAAGCTTCCAGCCAGACCTAATATTTCGATGACGCCCATATGGCCTCCATTTCAAGCGCAAGCTGACACGGATGCAGCCGCGATGCAATATTAGCGCAATGGCGGCATATGAATTTTACGCTTCCAAAGGTCCCTAAAAGCATGCTTGAGTGACATCATGGAACCTGAACTTAATAACCACCCGATTAGCGGCGAACCGCTTCCCGTCGCGACGCCTGCGGCCACGATGGTCATATTTCGGCAGAACCCGACTGGCGGCGCGCCGTTATTGCTGATGGTCGAGCGGATAAAGGCGATGGCCTTTGCAGGCGGCGCAGCAGTCTTTCCCGGGGGCAAGGTTGATCCTGCCGATTTCGATTATGCGCAAATGCTGGACTCGCCTTTGCCGTTGGATGAGGCTGCCGCGCGGCTTGCGGCGATCCGCGAAACAATCGAGGAGGCTGGGCTGGCGTTGGGGTTGTCGGGAGTTTCTGATGCCGCCAACTGCATACAAGCGCGTGCTGCATTGCATGATGGTGAGAGTCTTCAAGCTGTCTGCAACCGGTTTGGCTGGGCCCCCGATTTAGAACAGCTTGTGCCCTGGTCGCGCTGGCGACCACCCGCCCATGAGAATGCAAGTCGCGTTTTTGATACGCGCTTTTATCTGGTGGATGCGGGCGACACGACGCCGCTAGCTACGGTTGACCAAACTGAAAACCGGATGCTGTTCTGGGCGACCGCAGCGGAGGTTTTGGAAAAGGCCGACCGTGGCGAGGTGAAGATCATCTTCCCCACGCGGCGCAATTTGGAACGGCTGGCGATGTTCGGTGACTTTGATACTGCGGCTGCCCATGCGGCGGAGCATCCCGTCTCGACGGTGCTGACCTATGTAGACAAGCGCGAGGACGGGAGTTGGTTATGTATTCCCGACGGCCATGGTTACCCCATATTGGAGGAGTCTTTCGGCAGCGCTATGCGGGGGTGAATTCGCCTCCCGCTTGGTAAAAGCACGCTGTTACCCTGAACTTGTTTCGGGGTCTATTTATCCGTTATAGCTCAGGCTCCGCTGCACGATAGACCCCGAAACAGGTTCAGGGTGACGGCTGTGGGTCATCTCTGATCAATCCTCAGGCGCGATGGTCACGATTAGGCCATCCAGCGCATCACTAACGGGGACCTGGCATGACAGGCGTGAGGTTTCGTTGCGATGGTCTGTGCTATCGAGCAGGTCGTCTTCATCCGCGCTCATTTTTGGCAGGCGGTCGGCGAATGCCGGGTCGATGTGCACATGGCAGGTCGCGCAGGAGCAGCATCCGCCGCACAGAGCGAGCAATTCGTCAAAACCATTGTCCCGGATAACTTCCATTAGCGACAGGCCGTTTTCAGCTTCGACTTCGCGGCCTTCGCCGTTCCGTGAAATAACCGTGACTTTTGCCATGAAATGCTCCCTAAATCTTAAATGTTCACGGTCTGATAGGTTGCGCCTACGGACATGTGAAGCCCTAATTTGATGGGGATAAGTCGGGCGCTGCCCTTGGCCCGGTCCACGTGAATGCTTATGTCCGCAGCCAACAGAATCAGAAAGACCGCATATGACCGAACAACGCCACGCACCTGTCATTATCATTGGCTCCGGACCCGCTGGATATACCGCCGCAGTCTACGCCGCGCGCGCAAACCTGACGCCCATGATGATCACTGGTGTTGAGGTCGGCGGACAATTGATGACCACGACTGAGGTCGACAATTGGCCGGGCGACGATGCAGGCGTCATGGGCCCTGAATTGATGGACCGGATGCGCAAACATGCCGAACGCTTCGGCACGCGCATTGAGAATGATTATATTGAGAAGGTCGATTTTTCGAAGCGGCCATTTGTCCTGACGGGCGGGGCAGGCGACTACACAGCAGATTCCGTCATCATCGCGACCGGCGCAAGTGCGCAATATCTCGGCTTGCCGAGCGAAACCGCGTTCATGGGCAAGGGCGTTTCGGCCTGCGCCACCTGTGATGGTTTCTTTTACAGAAACAAGCCAGTTGCCGTTATCGGCGGCGGCAATACGGCTGTCGAAGAGGCTTTGTATCTTGCCAACATCGCCAGTCATGTGACCTTGGTCCACCGCCGCGACAAGTTGAAGGCGGAAAAAATCCTGCAAGACCGGCTTTTCGCGCGTGAGGCAGAGGGCAAGGTCACCATCAAATGGAACCATCGTCTGGACGAAGTCCTTGGCGATAGCATGGGCGTCACCGGGATGCGCATCGCGTCGACCGATGGTGATGGCACTGAAGACATCGAGCTGCACGGCGTATTCATCGCCATCGGTCACAAGCCAAACACCGGCATTTTCGAGGGGCATCTAGACATGGCCGGGGGCTACATCAAAGTACGCGGTGGGTTCGAAGGTCAAGCAACAGAAACCAGTGTCCAGGGCGTTTTTGCCTGCGGCGATGTCATGGATCACATCTACCGTCAGGCCTGCACCAGCGCAGGTACAGGTTGCATGGCTGCGCTGGATGCAGAACGATTTATTGACGCGGTGGTTTAAGCCGCGTCAGCCTTCCGCTTTCTTTTCCTGACGGAATTTGTGCAGTAATGGCTCCGTGTAGCCATTAGGCTGCGTCACGCCTTCGAAGATGAGGGCGCGCGCCGCCTTTAGCGCGAGGCTACCAGCGTCCAGCTTTTGATATAAAGGGTCACTCGCATTCTGCGCATCGACCTTGGCTGCCATCTTGGTGAGCGCTGCATCAACCTGCGCTTCGGTTGCAATGCCATGCAGCAGCCAGTTTGCGATATGCTGCGACGAGATACGCAAAGTGGCGCGATCTTCCATTAGGCCGATGTCGTGAATGTCGGGCACTTTTGAACAGCCAACGCCTTGGTCGATCCAGCGCACGACATAGCCCAATATGCCTTGGGCGTTGTTTTCCAATTCCTGGCGGACATCCTCATCCGACCAGTTATGGCCGACAGGCGCAACAGGAATAGTCAGCAATGGATCAAGGCCGGGCGTTGCTTCCCTGGCAAGCTCTGCCTGACGGGCAAACACATCAAACTGATGATAATGCATCGCGTGCAACGTTGCGGCGGTGGGTGAGGGCACCCAAGCAGTGTTGGCACCAGCCTTGGGATGGCCGATTTTCTGCGCCATCATGTCCGCCATCATGTCGGGTGCAGCCCACATGCCCTTGCCGATTTGCGCCTTACCGCTGAGGCCGCAGGCAAGGCCGATTTGGACATTGCGGGCTTCATAAGCCTGAATCCAGGACGAAGCCTTCATCTCGGCTTTTCGAATCATTGGTCCAGCGTGCATCGCGGTGTGCATTTCGTCACCGGTGCGATCGAGGAAACCAGTGTTGATGAACACAATCCGGTGGCGCACAGCGTGGATACAGGCCGCAAGGTTGGCGCTGGTCCGGCGTTCCTCATCCATGACGCCGACCTTAATGGTGTGGCGCGCAAGGCCAAGTACATCTTCGACCGCGTCGAACAGGTCGTTAGTGAAGGCGGCTTCTTCGGGGCCATGCATCTTGGGTTTGACGATATAGATGCTGCCAGCGCGGCTATTGCGATGCGTACCAAGCCCCTTAAGGTCATGGAGCGCACAAAGTGATGTGAACAAAGCGTCGAGAATGCCTTCAGGCGCTTCGCTGCCGTCGGCAAGCAGCACCGATGGATTGGTCATCAGATGTCCGACATTGCGAACGAACATCAGGCTGCGTCCGGGAAGCGTCAGGCCGTCATACACGCGGTCTGCTTCAAGAGCGCGGGTGACAGTCTTTCCGCCCTTGTCAAAGCTGGCGACCAAATCGCCGCGCATAAGGCCAAGCCAGTTGGTGTAGGCAGCGACCTTGTCATCGGCATCGACGGCAGCAACCGAGTCTTCCAGATCGATTATGGTCGTAAGCGCGGATTCGAGGATGACATCAGCGATATGCAATTCATCGGTCGCGCCGACGGGACTTAACGGATTGACGAGCACTTCGATGTGCAGACCGTGATGTTTGAACAAATAGCGCGTCGTATCGCCAGCTTGCGCCTTTGCAACGAAATATGGATTGTCGCCGCCGGACAACGCTGCCTGCCAACCGGGGATGGCTTCGTCGAGGAAATTCCGCGCATAGGCAACGACCGAGTCACCGCGTGCGGTGTCATAGCCGCCGGGCCGTGCAGCGGGGGCGGACAGGACGTCAGTGCCGTACAGCGCATCATACAGACTGCCCCAGCGCGCATTGGCGGCGTTGAGGACGAAACGGTCATTGAGGCTCGGCACAACAAGCTGAGGCCCGGCCATTGTCGCGATTTCGGCGTCGACATTTTGCGTGCCAATGCTGAAAGGCGCTGGTTCTGGCACAAGATAGCCAATTTCGCGCAGGAAGGCCTGATAGCCTGCCATGTCCGTGATCGGGCCGGGATGGGAGTGATGCCATGCGTCCAGCTTAGCCTGAATATCGTCACGCTTAGCGAGAAGCATCCGGTTGTGCGGCACAAAGCGGGCAAGGATGTCAGCCAAGCCCTGCCAAAGGACATCCGCAGCAATGCCAGTGCCAGCAAGGGCACGACTTTCGGTAAACTCAACAAGCTGCGCGGCAATCTGAAGTCCGGCGCGCGTTACATATTTGGTCATTAAATGGCTCCAGTTAAGAATGGCGCCCTGGGGAGACTTTTATTGTTGGGCATCCCCCTAACTGGTGTTGTCTACCGACAAAAGGAAAAAACGGCACTGGTATTTAATTCGCGGCCGCGCCATGGATTGCATATGAAATTGAACAAACATCTGGTCGAAAAACCTTGGGGCAGGGACGATGTTCCTGCGGCTTTTGGAGACGTAGATGCAAGACGGATCGGCGAAGTTTGGTACGAGCGGGCAGGAGGTGCCGCGTTGCCGCTTCTTGTCAAATGGCTGTTCACGTCAGAAAAACTTTCGATTCAAGTACATCCCAATGATGCACAAGCCCGCGAACGCGGCCTCGTGTCAGGCAAGGAGGAATGCTGGTTTGTCGTCCAAGCCGAACCCGGCGCAGTGCTTGGCATTGGCACGAAACGGTCGTTAAGCGCTGACGAACTGCGTAACGCCGCTTTGTCGGGCGAGATTGAAGCGTTAATGGACTGGAAACCCGTATCAACGGGGGATTTTTATTATATCCCTGCTGGGACCGTGCACGCCATCGGTGCGGGCATCACACTAGTTGAGGTGCAACAATATGCCGACGTCACCTACCGTTTGTTTGATTATGGACGACCGCGCGATTTGCATCTTGATGACGGCGTCGCTGTATCTTCCGCCAATATTTATGCCGACGCGCGGTTCGGGCGTGCTGTGGGCGGGCAGCAACTCATAAATGGTCCTTTTTTCAAATTATGGTACTTGGACAATCACGAACAGAATATATCATCGGACGAAACGGGCCCGTGGTTTATCATACCTTTGATGGGTGAAATAACATGTGATGGCGACAGGGGGCGACTCGGCGATTGCTTGTACATTTCAGATATTGGCCTGCTAGAACTGTCAAATGATGCCAAATATTTGTGCGCAATTCCCGTACAAACATGAGTCTGTTGTTGAGCAAGTTGTTTGCCAGTATGAGTGTAGGGCAGGCTTGCACTTCTTGGTATTCGAGCTTAACAATCGTTGTACAATTTCAATATGATGACCGCCCTGAAGCGGGTTCACTAGGTAACATGGTTTAATGGAAACAAGATTTATTATTGCCTACGCTCTGTGTGCGGTCATGGCTTTAGTTTTGGTCTTCGTCGTTGGTCGCTATTTGCGCAACCGGCGGCAATTTAAAATCCGGCAAATGGGTCGAGGCAAGAAACCTGCCGATATCGACCAGACATTATCAGAGTGACAGCATACTTGCTTAAACCAGTGGCATTGCTTAAAGGCAGTTAGGTCATCTGGGGAGTAGCCAGTCGTTCCACCCGAACGAGACATGCATCAACATATTTGGCCGAGAGGTCATGGTGCATGTGGGGCCGAAAGATCGGTTACGATCATGTCGGTTCAAGGCGAGACCAATGGCATCGGCAATCCGATCCGGTCGGGCGGGGTGGCCGGTGGCATTGCGTCGAAAAACTGCCTGACCCGGATGTTTTCATGGAAATTTTCTTTGCGTCTACCTTGCTGGTTGCTGTTGCCGAAATTGGCGACAAAACGATGCTGCTGGGTATATTGCTTGCCGCACGGTTCAAAAAGCCCCTTCCCGTCATCGCGGGTATTTTTACGGCCACAATTGCCAATCACGCACTAGCCGCATGGGCGGGAAGCGCGCTGGCCAATGTCTTTATGAGTGACGTATTCCGTTATGTGGTTGCGATCGGCTTTATCCTGATGGCGATATGGACCTTAATCCCGGACAAGGTCGATGATGATATCAAGGTCGCGTCGCAGCGCGGAGCCTTTGTTGCAACCACAATTGCCTTTTTCTTTGTCGAAATGGGTGACAAGACGCAGGTCGCGACCATTGCGCTTGGCGCGCAATATCAGGCAATTTGGGCCGTCGCGGCTGGTACAACTTTGGGCATGATGATCGCCAACGTCCCAGCGGTGTTTCTTGGCGAACAAGTGGTTGCGAAAATTTCGCTGCGCACGGTGCACAAAATTGCTGCCGGCATGTTTTTCGCGCTGGGGCTTTGGCAGTTGTGGGAGTTGTCGAACCCAGCCTAAACTGTTAGGCGCGCCGCAGATATTTAGTTTCGGAAAAATGTGACATGACAGACAGCATCAAAAAAGTCGTTCTGGCTTATTCGGGCGGGCTCGACACCAGTGTTATCCTAAAATGGCTGCAGGTCGAATATGGCTGTGAAGTCATCACTTTTACCGCCGATCTGGGCCAAGGCGAAGAGCTTGAGCCAGCGCGCGCCAAAGCTGTCTTAATGGGCGTGCCGGAGCATCATATTTACATTGATGATTTGCGCGAAGAATTCGTCCGCGACTTCGTTTTCCCGATGATGCGTGCCAACGCGCGATATGAGGGCGATTATTTGCTGGGCACGTCAATTGCGCGCCCGCTGATTTCCAAGCGACTTATCGAGATTGCCGCTGAGACGGGCGCTGATGCCATTGCCCATGGCGCGACTGGTAAGGGCAATGACCAAGTTCGTTTCGAACTGTCGGCTTATGCGCTCAACCCCGATATCAAGGTCATCGCCCCGTGGCGCGAATGGGACCTTACGAGCCGCACGCGCTTGATTGAATGGGCCGAGCAACACCAAATTCCCGTGCCAAAGGACAAACGTGGCGAAAGCCCGTTTTCAACCGATGCTAACCTTTTGCACACTTCGTCCGAAGGCAAAGTGCTTGAGGACCCGTGGGACGAAACACCCGATTATGTTTACTCGCGCACCGTCAATCCCGAGGACGCACCCGACAAGCCTGAATATATCACCATTGATTTTGAAAAGGGCGATGGCGTTGCCGTAAATGGCGAAGCGATGTCGCCAGCGACCTTGTTGGCGGCGCTTAATGAGCTTGGCCGCAAGCATGGTATTGGCCGGCTGGACCTCGTCGAGAACCGCTTCGTCGGCATGAAATCGCGCGGCATGTACGAAACGCCCGGCGGAGAGATTTATGCCCGCGCGCATCGCGGCATTGAAAGCATCACACTGGATCGCGGCGCAGCGCATCTGAAAGATGAACTGATGCCGAAATATGCAGAGCTAATTTACAACGGTTTCTGGTTCTCGCCAGAGCGTGAGATGCTGCAAGCCGCCATCGACCATAGCCAGGTGCATGTGTCGGGGACTGTCCGGCTAAAGCTTTATAAGGGCCTTGCGAGCGTTGTCGGCCGCAAGTCACCGAACAGCCTGTACAGCGAAAAGGTCGTGACATTTGAAGACGACGCTGGCGCCTATGACCAGAAAGATGCCGCAGGCTTTATCAAGCTGAACGCGCTGCGTTTGCGGCTGTTGGCAAGGCGTGAAGTCTGAAGGAGCGATTGGCCGTGCGGATGTTTGATTTTTCCTCATAGCAAAGCATTGGCATCACCCTGGTCGGCCTCGTGCTCGTCACCTTGATTGGCGTTTCCATCCGGCTGGTTGTCATGATGACCGTCCAGCAACGCCGAGAGCGGACCAACCGTCAGATCAACGAGCGGTTAAAGGCTCTAATAGCCGCCTACAAGGTTTTGGGTGGCTCCTTCACAGGCGATTTGTCTGTCGATCCGCGCCATTCGCGGGAAATAAGGGCGCAATCGGCCGATAGGCCCACTGGCCCAGCGCTGGATTTGTCGCGGGCTGATGACGAGGTTAATGAATCTGGCGGATCGGAACGGCCACGGCGAATTCGAGATGCTGTGGAGCCTGCCTCGTCAGACATCATCCTTTTGGGCACCGAAGAACATGTCCGGCTTGCCGATTAGCCGCTATTCTCTTGCCATTTCACTGCGTGCTCTGCACTTCGGCGTGAAAGAATTTTTGCACGCGGAGGCAACGAGAGCGCGGAGGTTCTAAAGCGTCCCTCTTTCCGTGCATGTCAGAAGGGCTCGATGCGAATGGGCTTGGGATGGTTCCCTTTCGTTTTTCACCGCTTTTTTAACTATTTAGCTCTAGTTCAGCATATGTGGACCAACCCGCTCAACCCCCAAGCAAAAGGCCGACATCGGCTGTCAGCAGCCAAATAGGTCTCAGCGGATTGCTTGGCTTGTTCGTGGCCATTCTAATTGCGCGCAATTTCGGTGACATCGGCGTTTCGCTTGGCTTTGCTGATTGGCCAGCGGTGGCCGACGGGCCATATTCCGCGCTCGTGGCGCTCTTATTCTGCGGATTACCGATGGTGCTTTGGTCATTCTATGTGGATAAGGTACATCGCCGACCATCGACTGGGAGTGATTGGAGCGTAAAGCGGCCAATTGCCGAAGTTTTAGACATCAGTATTGTCAAAATCGCCGGTATCTGGGCAACTTGGACAATCATTGCCGCGATCTACGCGCTATGTCGTTTGTACTGGGGCGGCGATTATCTGTTCGCGATGGAAACGCTGCAATTGGCTGTTATCCCACTCATCCTCTTGTCGGTCACTTACATCGTGTGGCTTGATCGTCGTCTGGTCAATCCACGCGATGGTGCTTGGCACTTTGGTGCATGGGTTTCGGGTCGCAGTAATTGGGACCAGCAGGAAATATTTCATCATTTGCGCGCGTGGGCGGTGAAGGGTTTCTTTTTGGCCTTCATGCTGTCGATCATACCCGGTGGGTTTCGCGAAATCGTGAACATGGACATCGCCGAAGTTGCGGGCAATCCTGTGTTGCTAGCCTATGCGTTCATCACCGCCATGTTCGTAATCGATGTGCAATTTGCCACGGTAGGATATATGCTGACAATGCGGCCATTGGATGCGCATATCCGCACTGCAAACCCCTATCTGGCGGGATGGGTGGCGGCATTGTTGTGCTATCCGCCCTTCATCCTGATGAACAATGGCGGACCGCTGGATTATCATATCGGCACAAAAGATTGGGCTTATTGGCTTGCCGACTGGCCAATGCTGATGTGGGTCTGGGGCGGGGTGCTGGTTGTGCTGACGGGCATATATGCTTGGGCGACGGTGGCGTTCGGCTTGCGCTTTTCAAACCTGACGCATCGCGGGATCCTAACGCACGGGCCTTATGCGCTGTCTAAGCATCCAGCCTATTTGGCAAAGAACATTTACTGGTGGCTGGCGACTTTGCCGTTTCTAGTGACTACGGCCAGCACTGCCGACATGATCCGCAACAGTGCTCTTTTGGCATTGGTCAGCGCGATTTATTATTGGCGCGCGAAGACCGAGGAAAAGCATTTGAAGGCTGATGCAGTTTATGCGGAATATGCTGACTGGATGGAGCGCTATGGAGTTGTACCGCGGCTGTTTGCTGGACTGCGGGGTATACTGGCCAAAGGCTTGAGGAAATGCGGCGACGTTCAGCCGGCAGAATAGGCAAAATTTAAACCACCCTACTTTCGTCCGTGTCGAGCCATTGGAGTTGCTCAGGATTCAAGGCACCCATCTGTCATGCAAAGGTTTAACTGGGCAATTAAACCTGATACGCTGCATGTGAGGATAGAGGAGAGTCGGCATGCATGATCTGGTTATTCGTGGTGGAACCGTTGTCGATGGCACAGGCGCACCGCGCTTTGTTGCGGATGTTGCTGTAGACGGCGGCATCGTTACGGCCATTGGTGCAATCAGTACGCAGGGCCGCGAAGAGATTGATGCGACTGGCAAGATTGTCGCGCCAGGCTTTGTCGACATCCACACCCATTATGATGGCCAAGCGACGTGGGACAGCGAGATGGCCCCATCCAGCTGGCATGGCGTCACCACGGTCGTCATGGGCAATTGCGGTGTTGGCTTTGCCCCTGCAAAGAAAGACAAGCATGACTGGCTGATTGGTCTGATGGAAGGTGTCGAGGACATTCCGGGTACTGCGCTTGCCGAGGGGATGACTTGGGATTGGGAAACGTTCCCCGAATATCTGGACGCACTTGAGCGCCGCCCGCGTACTATCGATGTTGCAACCCACGTCCCCCACGGCGCGGTGCGGGCTTATGTACTTGGCGATCGGGAAATGCCGGGTGCGGTGCCAACTGACGCAGACATTGCCGAAATGTCGCGCATCGTCGAAGAAGGCATTCGCGCAGGGGCGCTTGGCTTCTCAACGTCGCGCACGGTGCTGCACAAGTCAGTCGACGGTGAACTTGTGCCCGGCACCACGGCGACCAAGGAGGAACTGATCGGCATCGGTCGCGCGATGGGACGCGTTGGTTATGGCGTGTTCGAAATGGCGAGCGACATGAAACGCGACTGGGATGAATTCGGCTGGATGGGTGCGCTAAGCCGCGAGACCGGATTACCTGTTACCTTTGCCGCGTTGCAATCAATCGCCAAGGAAATGCCGCTGGAGGAACAGATTTCCTCCATGATCGCCGAGAACGACAATGGCGCAAACATCGTCGCCCAGATCGCCTTGCGCGGCAATGGCATCATCATGGCATGGCAGGGGACCGTCCACCCATTCCGTTTCAAGCCGGCTTGGGCGGAGATTGAAGCGCTGCCTTGGGCGGAGCAGTTGAAACACTTGAAAGACCCGGCGTTCAAGGCACGGATGATCGCGGAAGAGTCGGTGTTTCCCGAGAGCGACATCATCGATTTCCTCCGCATCGTTGCGGGCGGCTGGCCAGTGCATTTCGAAATGGGGCCGGAGTTCAACTACGAGCCACGGCAGGATGAAAG
>JAZKGS010000009.1:13272-34102 GCA_040385805.1 Pseudomonadota bacterium
CAGTGCATTTCGAAATGGGGCCGGAGTTCAACTACGAGCCACGGCAGGATGAAAGTGTAATGGCCCGCGCGATTGCCTCGGGGGTTAGCCCAGCGGAATATGCTTACGATCTGTTGATGCAGGATGAAGGCACTGGGTTCATATATTTCCCAATCCTCAATTATCGCGATGGCAATCTGAACTTTCTTGAGGAACTGCAAACCCGCGATGACTGTGTGAACAGCCTGTCAGACGGAGGTGCACATTGCGGCACGATCTGCGATGCAGCCAGCTCCACGTTCATGCTGCAACATTGGGTCCGCGACCGGCAAGGCAAACGCATAACGCTTGAAAACGCGATCAAGCGGCAGTGCCACGACACCGCGCGGCTTTACGGCTTAAACGACCGTGGCGTTTTGAAGCCTGGCTATTTGGCCGACATCAACGTGATCGATCTGGAGGGACTGAAACTGAGCAAGCCATGGCTTGCCTTCGACCTTCCCGCCGGTGGCAAGCGGTTGCTGCAAAAGGCCGACGGTTATGTGGCGACGGTGAAGGCTGGCGTTGTGACGTTCCGTGACGGCCAGATGACAGGCGCATTGCCGGGAGTCGTGGTGCGTGGGCCTCAGAGCATCAATATGGCCGAAGCTGCGGAGTGACGTCTAAACTGCCATCCTAAGGATAATTCCGTCGGGTAAGAGGAAGCCGTTAAAGCGATTATTTGAGAAATGTGCGCTTCCTAGTCCTTCCATTCGCATCATTTTTCCAAGGCCTGTGACCGCGGGATGGTTGTCGGCTTTGAATTCTACTGCACTGATATCAAAGCCAGGAATTTCGTCGCGGTGCTCTGAAATAATGTCTGACAGAATTAAATAAAATTCCGATTTATCTTTGATTTCCTTTGAAGGCACAATCCACAGCCGCCAACTGTCGGTTTCAGAGTTGTATACCCACATAGCAGCACGTGGCTTTAACTTGCTTTCATCAAGCCATTGGACCAACTTGGTCCCATCACTCACCAGTGCATTTTTATCCATCTTAGCACTCCATGCTCTGGGTCGCCGATAGCAGTTAGCAAAAGTTCGGCTGACATCGAGTCGATTATAGCATACCGATCATTCGGTGACCATTCTGCAGTGATCCCCCAATATGCTTGAAATTGATGATCGGAGTCTTGTGCGTTCTTCAGTTCTGCACTCAGGCCAGATAACCCAATAAGCTTGCCATATTCATGCGTAAAAACTTTTTCGATTAGCGCTTTGTCGGGAATCTCTTCTTGTCTGATCTGTCGTGCAATGCAGGCTTTAAGGGCCATCTCGACGGCATAACCAGCTAAGTAGTAAGCGTTGCAATATCGTTGGTTGGCAAGGAGGAGAATGGCATCATCGAATTTAATTTGCGCGAGCCGCTGCAGGTCCAACCTTGTCATCGCCATAGATATCAGTCCAACCGATCAATTCCTAAATCAAACCCGCATTGGCATCAAAACATACAGCGCGGCTGACTTATCATTCTCGCGGATCAAAGTCGGCGCGCTGGCGTCTGCGAGATGCAACTCAACCACATCGCCTTCGATCTCGCTTAAGATGTCCATCAGATAGCGGGCATTGAAACCAATCTCAAAGCCTTCGCTGCTATATTGGCCGGACACTTCTTCGGCGGCAGTGCCGTTTTCCGGACTGGTGACCGACAACGTGATTTTGTCCTGATCAAGCGCCATTTTTACCGCGCGGGTTTTTTCGGTGGCGATGGTTGCGACGCGGTCGACGCCTTGTGAAAATGCCTTGGGGTCAATGCGCAGCAACTTGTCATTCGCGGTTGGAATGACGCGGCTGTAATCGGGGAAGGTGCCGTCAATCAGCTTTGATGTCAGGATCACGCTGTCGAAAGTGAAGCGGATTTTGCTGGCTGACAGATCAATCTGAATCACATTGCCGCCGCTTTCATCGAGCAGCTTGCGAATTTCCGCAACGCATTTGCGCGGCACGATGATGTCGGGCATATTTTCTGCGCCGGCAGGACGCGGCAAAGTTACGCGTGCCAAACGGTGGCCATCGGTTGCCGCAGCCTTCAACACTGGTTCTGCGTCGTCGGTGACGTGCAGAAAGATACCGTTGAGATAATAACGCGTTTCCTCGGTCGAAATCGCAAAGCGCGTCTTGTCAATAATCTGGATCAGCGAGCTTGCAGGGATTTCGAACGATGTGGGCAATTCGCCCTCGGCAATCGTTGGAAAATCATCACGCGGCAAGGTTGCTAGCGAGAAGCGCGCGCGGCCAGCGTTGACAGCCATGCGGCCATCAGCGGCGTGCAGCTGCACTTGCGAGCCATCGGGCAATTTGCGCGCGATTTCGAACAAAGTGTGCGCGGAAACGGTCGTCGCGCCGGGTGTTTCGACCTCGGCAGCAAATGTTTCAACAACTTGCAAATCAAGGTCAGTCGCGGTCAGCTTAATCTTGCCGCCTTCGCTCGCTTCGATAAGCACGTTGGACAATATGGGTATCGTGTTGCGCCGCTCCACCACGGACTGGACGTGGCTCAGGCTTTTCAGCAGGGTCGCGCGTTCGATCGTGGCTCTCATTCAAATTCCCCTTGTCGGGCCGGGTGGTTCGCAAACCAGCCGAAAAACCCTATTTCTATGCCGAATCTTCCATAACCGCTTTGACCATTAGGGCAAGCCGATAGCTTTTGCCTCCAACAATATCCTGTGGAATAAGGGCAATATGGGGATTTCAACAAACAACAGACGGCTCTTCATCGCACGGCATGGGGAGACAGTGTTTAACAAGGTTGCGCGCATGCAAGGCCAAGCCGAGCTGCATACGCCGCTGACTTGGGAAGGCTGTGTGCAAGCGCGTGAAATGGGCCGGGCACTGGCGGACTATCTGGGCCAAGACACGACGCCTCAGCTTTGGTCGTCGAGCGCTGGCCGCGCCTTGCAGACACTCGCGTTGATTGCTGAAGAAATTGATGCCGACTGGCACGAAACCAACCGCGACGACAGGTTGCTGGAGATTGATGTCGGCCGTTGGTCGAGCAGGACATATGCGGATATTGCGGCTGAAATCGGCCCAATCGTTGACATGGAGCATAAATTGTTTTCGGTCCGCCCCGAAGGTGGCGAATATTATGATGATGTGGCGCAGCGTCTGTCGCAATGGCTTGGCGAGTTGCCCTTTGATCAGGATATGCTCATCATTTGCCATGGCATGACTGCACGGGTGCTGCGCGGGCTTTTGCTAGGGGTTGAATCCATGGAGCGGTTCGGCGCGCCCATCGCGCCGAGCCTGGCCCAAGGCAGCATGGTAATGATCCGCGATGGGGTCGAGGAACTGGTCATCGACGGCAGCGGGCAGGGGGAACGCGCGTGAAAGCACTTGGGTGGTTGTTGTTCGTTCTCATGATGTCCACGCCACTTGCCGCCAAAGAGCGATTAGGCGTGTACCAAGGCTGGGCCGCTTTTCGCGATCCGGCTACGCCCCGCTGCTATGCAATCGCTGAACCCGAGGAGACCTTGCGCAAACCCATCTTGCCAGCGTTTCTTTCCATTGGGTTTTGGCCAAAGCGCAGCGTCTCGCACCAGATTTATGTGCGCATTTCACGGGACCGTTCGCCCAACAGCGGGGTTACCTTAAGTGCCGGGGGGCGCCGTTTTAAATTAAAGGCCTCTGGCGCAACAGCATGGGCGACTGACAGGCGAATGGATTTGGCGATATTGGCTGCTATGCGTTCTGCAACATCATTGAGCATTGAGACGATTGGAGACGATGGAAAGTCAATTGTTGACGCGTATAGTCTTCGAGGCGCGCCAAGTGCGATCGACGCGGCTGCCCTGGGTTGTGTCTAAATAAAAAAGCTGTGTTAACGCCGAATACGCACTGCAATGCTTGCGGTCTGTTACAAACGTTCACAATTTGATATTGTTTGATGACGGTGTGCGCCCGAGTATGGCCCTCACCATGCGAGCATTGGCAAGCCAATTGAGCGCGGTTGTTATGGTTTCGGGTCAAGCGCCAAGCACCAAGGTTTCAGTCATACGCACCTGACACGCCGCAGCGCTGGCTTTTCACGGCCAACCCAATTATAGGCGCGCACATCATGCAGATTCCAGGACATATCGACCCCGTAGTAAGCCCACGCGCCATTACGCCGCGCAGCGATGGGCGCATTGACCTCATGGGGTTGAGCCATCTTCAAATCCGGCAGCTATTCGAAGAATCGCAGTTGGATGAAAAGGCAGCAAAGTTACGCTCCAAACAGGTGTTCCACTGGATCTACCATCGCGGCGTCACCGATTTTGAGGCGATGACCGACATCTCCAAGACAATGCGACCCTGGCTTGCCGACCGCTTTGTCATTGGCAGACCTGAAGTGGTCGAAGCGCAAGTGTCGTCCGACGGCACGCGCAAATGGCTTTTGCGTACCGATGATGCGCAGGATTATGAAATGGTGTTCATCCCCGATGCCGATCGCGGGACATTATGTATCTCAAGTCAGGTCGGCTGCACACTCAATTGCCGTTTCTGCCATACCGGAACGATGCGGCTGGTGCGCAACCTGACGCCCGGCGAAATCGTGGGTCAGGTTATGCTGGCCCGCGATGCGCTTGGCGAATGGCCAAAGGGCAATATGGCCTTTGCCGCCGCCGACGCCGACGAAGAAGATGAGGATGACGATGTCGGTCACTATACGGCCGATGGCCGCATGCTGACCAACATTGTTCTGATGGGCATGGGTGAGCCGTTGTACAATTTCGACAATGTTCGCGACGCGATGAAAATTGTCATGCATGGCGATGGCCTTGGTCTGTCGCGTCGCAGGATTACGCTGTCGACGTCAGGTGTTGTGCCAATGATGGCGCGCGCGGGCGAAGAGATTAACGTTAATCTCGCGGTCTCGCTGCATGCAGTGACCAAAGAGGTCCGTGACGAGATTGTGCCGATTAACCGCAAATATGGCATTGATGAATTGCTCCGCGCTTGCGCTGAATATCCCGGCATCAGCAACGCGCGGCGGATCACATTTGAATATGTGATGCTGAAGGACAAGAATGACAGCGATGAAGATGCGCACCAACTTGTCAGCCTCATTCGCCAATATAAACTGCCCGCTAAGGTCAACCTGATCCCCTTCAACCCTTGGCCCGGCGCAACCTACGAATGTTCCGATCCTGAACGCATCAAGCGTTTTTCCAGCATCATTTTTGAAGCTGGTATCAGCGCGCCGATCCGCACACCGCGCGGCCGCGACATCATGGCAGCATGTGGGCAGTTGAAATCCTCCAGCGAGAAGAAAAGCCGTGCGGAGTTGGATCGTCTGGCCGAAGAAAAACAGGCGGCCTTGGGCTAGCGTATGAGCTTTACGTGGTGGCGATATCCGACACGGCGTTTCTCGGTCGACGGCCTGTCGTTCGCCGTTTCAAGCCGCGCTCGCGGCGATGGGCTGCATTCCGCACTATCGATGCTGGGCGTGGAACAAGCCATCGATCAGACACCCGTTTTTGGACCAGAATCCGTCCGCAATCATATGCTGCGTGTGAAGCTTCCCGACGGCCGTCTGCTGGAGGTTGAACTTGGCTATATGGGGCTCTGGACCACGGGCATCGTTGCACGTGTTGATGGCGTTTTGGTGCATGAAAGCCATGAAGGACGCGTTCCGGCATATCCCGAAAAATACCGGAGCACAGCTGCTCAACACAGCAGCTTTGGCGAGAGCGTAAAGACCGCACAAAGCGCACAAGGCATGAACGGCGGCGTATTTGCGCGCCACAACCGCCTGCCATTTGCCATTGATGTAGCAACAGGACTGTTATTCTACTTCGTTGCCAAGTTCACCGATTTGCAGACAGCAGCCATGCTCGGCATCGTCGTCGGCTTTGGCCTTGTGATTTTTCAGCGCATCACAAAAATCGACGTTACCGGCGGTCTCGCCTTGTTTGGCATTGTCATGCTGTGCATATCGGCGGGGCTGGCGTTGTGGCTAAATGATGATGAATGGATCAAGCTGCGGGGCACGATTACGGGCCTAATTGCTGCTAGCTTTTTCATTATCGACGGCGCGCGGGGAGGGCCATATATCGGCAAGGGACTAGCCCGCTATATGCCCTATTCGGATATCAATGCGGGTCGCTTTGCAATTGTCATGGGCGTGATCGGGCTCGTCATGGCCGCGCTCAATTATGGCGCGGCAAAGTTGCTGACCACGGACAATTGGCTGTTCTACAAAACCTTCGTCGATAACTTCATCGTCATTGGCCTCGTGCTCGTCGCCATGCGCTTTGCCCGCACAAAGCCCAGTATCTAAGCGAAAATCGCGACTGATTGCATTCCAGTCAGCACCGCTTCGCCGCGGCTGTTCCATACGGTCATATACTGGCTGCTCGCGCCGTTGCCGGCATGGTGCGTTTCGCTGGATAAGAACCACCAGCCATTTTCCGTGGTTGGCACATCGGTGAGCATGTTGATCTGCCAGTTCATCGAACTGACCATGCCCTTTTCGGTCATCAACCCCATTGCCGACGGCGGCAGGGCATCACCAATGCAGATCAACTCGGCAATATGGTCGAGCCCTTCATGCTCGGTCAGGCGGTGCCAGCTCGCAAGCCGGTTTGTGGCCAGCCCAAGCTCAAGCCGTTTGTCCGGATATTGCATATGGCCAGTGAAAAACTCCGGCGGACCACTGCGTACGTTTTCGCCAGACGGGATGGGAGGGAACTTCGGAGCCGCGACGTTCGCGTAATCCAAATGGCTTTGGCGGCGGTTCATAAAAATGAAATTGCACATCAGGCCGACGCCATCCGATCCCATAATTTCTGCCTGAACAAATGCGGTATTCTTGCCGCGTCGCAGTATATGCGCACTGATTTCAATATCGCCCCACAGAGGCCCTACGAAGGCGATCTGGGCCGATTGCAGAGGTGGAAGGTCATTCGCTGCCATTTTCGCCGCCTGATATGCCAGGACGCTGCTGAGGCCCCCATAAGACGTGCGTCCCTGATGCCAGGTTGGCGGAATAGAGATTCTGTGAGTCGTGGCGCCGGGTGTAAACTGCGCGAGGAGCGATGCTAGGTTCATGTCTTTGGCTTAGCGAGGGAAAATCAAAGCCGCAACCCGCGCACGAATTGTCGCTTGCGTTAAATCGCTTTGCGTGTTGAACCTTATGACATCGTCATTGGGGGACGTTCAATTTATAACTGGATCGATAGCTTGCTGCGTGACGGCAAAGCGATACCGCCCGACACCATGTCGGCCAGTCTTGCGGTTCGCATCTTGCGCGCGGCGGTCGCAGAGGGCGGAAACCGGCGGGAAATTCTGTCTACCATCGGCCTTGACGAGACAAGGTTGCGCAACCCGCTAAGCCGGATTTCATGGCAAGTCGCTATTCGCTTTTTCAAGATATTGCAGACGCATTTTAATGACCCCGCGGTGCATTTGCGTTTGGGTGAAAAAGCGGCAATGCAGAGTTTCTCCGATTTCGGCTATGCCACGCGGCTGGAGACAGATCTTGCATCGGTCATCAACGCACATGTCCAGCTTCAGCCGCTGCGGCAGAATATGGTGCGGACTTCGTTCAATGCGGATGGCCGTCCACCGTTTTTCACATGGGAATATTCGCCTGACCTGGTTCAGGACTATGCGTCGTTTGTGGAATTTTCGGTGATGACTTTTGCGCGCTTGTCGCGGCAAGTATTAGATGAGCCTCCATTGCTGCAATCTGTGCATTTTCGGCATCAACCGCAATTTGATTTGTCCGTATATGAAGCAGCCTTTGCCTGTCCGGTCAAATTTGGCATGCCCCAAACGCGGATGGAAATTGCGGGACGTCAGATTTTTAGACCGTCGCCTTTTGCCAATAGGGCACTATTTGATGCCGCGGCCGAGCGTTATGAACAGCCAGCCAACTGGATGCTTAACGGAAAAACCCATTTGGCCTTCAGCTATTTTTACCTAGCCAGCGAACTCGACAAGTCACCGCCAACGTTGGACCGGATGGCGACATCCTTTGGAATGAGCGAACGAAGTTTGCGCCGTAAGTTGGTTGATGAAGGAATGTCCTTTCGCGACCTTTTGGATCTCGTCCGCAAGGACATGTGCAAATTATACTTGATGGAAGATACACGCTCGCTCGGAGAGATCGCTTTGCTGCTAGGCTACAGCGACCTCAGTGCATTTACCCGCGCGTACAAAAACTGGACTGGATTGCCGCCAAGCCGACGCAAAGATATTTGAGCATCGAAAGAGCGAGGACAAAATACGGCTCTGCCTCCGTCACCGACAAAACATCGGGTGCTGCGCAAAACGTTGCTGCAGCGACGCCCATTTGCTGTCGAGAAAATAGGTCCCACGGCGCGGCATGCCAGAAGTCAGGAATGCAGTTACACAAAAGCCCCGGACAACGAATTGACCGGGGCTTTTATATGGTGGGCGTAGCAAGGATTGAACTTGCGACCCCTGCGATGTCAACACAGTGCTCTACCACTGAGCTATACGCCCACGCTGCGGCAGCCTCTAGCTGGGCTTGCCGTATCATTCAAGCCTATTTCAGTTCGCCAAAACTTTCCTTTGCAAATAGGCGCTCTACTTCAAGAACTAGGTCTTTGAGATGGAAGGGTTTGGATAGGACTTTTGCGCTTGGCATCGATTCGCCAGCGCGCAAGGCTACGCCGGAAAAGCCAGTGATGAACATGACTTCGGTGGTAGGTGACACGCTGTTACAGTGGCGGGCAAGCTCAATGCCGTCCATTTCCGGCATCACGATATCGGTCAGTAACAAATCAAAATGCTCAGCTTCAAGCAAAGGCACAGCCGCTGTGCCGCGATCGACCGCGACCACTTCATAGCCCGATCGTTCCAGCGCGCGGGCGAGATACTCACGCATGGCCTGTTCATCTTCAGCGAGCAAAATTCGGATCATGATTGGTCCTTCAACATCCCAAGAAAGCGCAATCACTGCGCTGTTCGCGGGTATAATTGCAGAGATTTAATTTTTTTGCACCATTTTGCTGAGAATCTGCCAATCATGGTTGTCGGACGACAGGGACGCGCATGAGAGCAACGGGAGCAGATGGATTCGCATGCTGGGGTACGGAAATACCGTCCGTGCCTGTCTTGCTGTCCGTCCCACATGCCGGACGAGACTATCCAGCTGATATATTTTCCGCATTGCGATTGCCGGCCGCTGCTTTGGTTCGGCTTGAGGACAGATATGCCGACTTGCTGATTCGCAGATGTGTTCAATTGGGTTATCCTGTCGTTATGGCTCACCGTGCGCGCGCATGGATAGATTTGAACCGGGACGAGCAGGATATCGATACCGAAATGGTACAAGGGGCACTGCGCACGGATTATCCCGCGCCCGGAGTAAAGCAACGCGGCGGCCTTGGTCTTATACCAAGGCGCCTATCGGGGGACGGCGATTTGTGGAACCGCCAGTTTACTCTGGATGAAGTGCAGCACCGCATATCTTCATTTCACCAGCCTTATCACCAGGCCATTGCCGAAGCCCTTGAACGGATGCGGCAGCTTTTTGGTGTGGCTATATTGCTGGATTTGCACAGCATGCCGCCGATTCGAGGTGCCGTCGCGACGCCAGCGCCGCAATTTGTGGTGGGGGATCGATTTGGCAAAAGCGCAGCGTCGCAATATGCGGAATTGTTGATGACGCGGCTGCACGCGCAAGGGTTTAGCGCAGCGCTTAATCACCCATATGCCGGTGCCTACATCCTGCGGCGCCATGCACGGCCGCGCGCAAATATCCACGCCATTCAGCTTGAGGTCGACAGGTCTCTATATCTTGATCGGGATCTGCGTCAGCCAGGCGTTGGCGTTGACCGTATTAATGCGTTGATTCCTGCATTGGTCGCCGCACTTGCAGACGAAGCGCTCGGTTCGGCGATTTTGGTTGCAGCCGAATGACAGCTAAAAAAACCACCCCGGAATTCTCCGGGGTGGCCTAGGTTCAGGGAGTTGGTGCCAAATGAAGGCACCGATGGACAGAGACGGGAGGGGATGTCTCCGTCCATTTTAAAGGATGGGGCTTCGCCATTACGGTTTCAAGACTCGCGCCGGAAACAATATCCGTTTGCCGACCAGTCGAGCGATGGTTGCGGGGAATGGTGCGCAAGCGCGGTCGTCATGCGCAAACGCTGGACAAATTATCTCAGGGCCACATGCGCTGTAGAAATGGTAATCTGTCGATAAACTGATGCTTCAATGCGCCAGCGACGTGCAGACCAATCAGGATGATCAACGGCGTGACGAGAAGTTCATGGCCCTCATGTCCAATCTCCGAGAGCAGTTCGCTTTTCCCAATGGGCGAATCGATTGTGAACAGCCCAAAAAAATCAATTGGTGGCGCCCTGTCACTGGCGGCGACCATCAGCCATCCCGTCAGTGGCACCGCGATCATTAACACATAGAATAGGATATGGACCGCATGGCCAGCAAAGGCCTGCAAGCCAGCTACTTTGCCGGGCAATGGGGGTGGGCGATGTCCGAGCCGCCATAAAAGCCGCGCAACGGACAAGACCAAAATGGAAATGCCAATTGCCTTGTGCGGGTTCATGAAAACAGCGCTGGCAGAGCGGGACAAATCATCAGCCAAAGTGGCCAATAGAACGTTAGTTGCAATCAGTATCGCAATGACCCAGTGAAACAGGATCGCGATTTTGCTATATTTACCCATGCCGCCACTCCCTCATGTGGTGTGACGGCATGAGGCGTTCGATACATTAATTCGAAGGCAATTCCGTCACTTGCGGTACTTTACCTTGTGCGACTTGAAGTGCAAATACTTCCCGCATTAACTGCAACGAAAATAAATGTGCGTGGATCAACGCAAGGATTCCATTCTGGTTCAGCTTACGGACGGTATCGCCACGCAGATCGCGCAATTTGGTTTCGTCGATCATTTTGAAACCGCGATAAATGAAGGGCTGCACTTGGCCTTCTTGCTGGATCGAAACTTCCCCGTCCATCAACAGATCAAGCTTCTGCAGTTCTTCGACGAATGCGTGTGTCTGGGCGCCTGCATTTTCAAAATCTTCGCAGAACTTCAGAATCGCCTTCGTGTTTTCGCTTGGCTGCCCGTCTTCGAACATTGGCACGCCTTCGTCGAATTCACCCACAGCGCCTGAGGTCGGGTCAAAGCATAACGAAAGCTCATCTGTGTCGGGACGTAGCTTTGCAAGCAAGAAGGGATAACGGCGAACATAGGCGGGAATATAGACAGGACGGTCGAACTGGCCTTCTGCATTCATAAAGGTGTTCACGCCTTCGTTCATGCCCATCAAGATCAGCGGTACGGGGTTATCGGTCGCGGAAAAAATGATGGGATAATGGCGTGATGCCGGGACGAATTCCTCAATCGTCAGCGGGATCGCATGCTGACCATCCAGAAATTTTGCGTTTTCGAGCATACGCGATTTCCAGGTCGCATGATCGTTGCTGTTGAGTGGAATCAGGTCGTTGTACAAAAGCGGCAGGTTGGCGGCTTGGGGCGCGGTGGCCATGGGTAACTCCAGTGCTTGATTATATGGCAGAAATTCAATGCGGCGCTTTAGGCGGACAATGGCGGTTGCGCAAGCGGAACAAGCTTGCCGGGGTTCATAATCCCAAGTGGATCTAGCGCATTTTTAATGGCCCGCAATGCGGCAAGTCGCGCTGGTTCTGATAAACGCTCGAACTCGGCGATCTTGGCCTGACCGATGCCATGTTCGGCAGACAGCGACCCGCCATAAGCGCGCACACGGTCATAGACATGCGATGTTATGTTCTTGCCATCATTTGCATACCAGTGCGCCACATCGACGCCATCGGGTGCCTTGATGTGGAAATGAATATTGCCATCACCCAAATGGCCAAAAGCAAGCGTTTTGGTGCCGGGATAGGCAGCCTCGATCACGGGAGATTCTTCTTCAATGAAGCGCGCCATGGCTGCAACAGGAACACTGATGTCGTGCTGAAGCGCTGGGCCAGCGGCGCGTTCTGCTTCGGCAATGGAATCCCGTATTTTCCAGAAAGCTTCGGCCTGCGCTTCGCTGCTTGCTATTGTTGCATTACCGAGCAGGTTTTCATGCATGGCCTTTTCCAACAATTGCGTGGCCAATTCGCCGGGTGATGACTGGGCCGGATCATCTTGCACAAATTCCATCAGAGCATGCCAGCGATGCGGCGTGTCCAGCGGCGGACGTGTGCCAGCGATGTGCGTCGTCACGGCACTCAATGCGCGCTGCGGCAGGATTTCAAATCCTTCCAACCGTTCACGGCCATGGCGCTGCATGAACAGAAATAGATCGTAAGCTTGGTTGGGGCAATCGACACCCGCCCATACAACGCAGCGATCCAGCAAGGCAGGGACGGTCTGCAATACGGCTTTGGTCACGATGCCAATCGTCCCCTCCGCGCCAATCAAAAGTTGTTTGAGATCATAGCCACGATTGTCTTTTTTGAGCGGCGCCATGGCGTCATAAATCGACCCGTCAGGCAAAACCGCTTCAAGCCCGGCCACCAGCATCCGCATCGTACCATGTCGCAGCACTTGCGTGCCGCCCGCGTTGGTTGAAATAAGGCCGCCGACCGTAGCTGAGCCCTTTCCACCCAAAGTAAGGGGGAATCGCCTGCCAGCTTTTGCGGCAGCCTCTTGGAGATTCTGTAAGATTACTCCGGCGTCGCAAATTACCAGGCCGTCATCCGCATTAATCGCGGTGATATTGTTCATTCGCCGTAACGACAAAATGAGTTGCCGACCACTTTTGTCCGGCGTTGCTCCTGCAACCATGCCGCTATTGCCGCCTTGGGGAACAAGCGCGATTCGATACTTAGCCGCAAGCTTGACAACAGCCGCCACTTCCTGGGTGTTGGCGGGTGAAAGCAAGGCAGGGGAGGTTCCTGTAAATCGCCCGCGCCAGTCGGTCAGCCAAGGCGAAATGACGTCACTTTCGTCAGAATAGCCCTTCGGTCCCAATATGGAGCGAAATTCCGATAAAATGTTTACATCTGGCACGGTATTTACCATTGTCTACTAAGGTTCCCGCATGCAATTCATGATAGGTTCAACCCTATCGGGTAAAGCGACCCGAACTTCAACTTCATACCGGAATGTTTCTTGCGCGCAGTATTGGTCTTCATCCTATTTGCAGTCGCGCTGACAACATTGTCGCACAAGGCTTTGGCCGACTTTAGCGGCGTTTCCGCCGACAGCCCTTTCATGCCCTTGCTTAGGTTAAAGACCGACTTTGAACAGGTGCGTATCGACCAACGTGTCATTGTCCGGTTGCCTGCTCCGGCTTCAGCACCAGCGACGGTCGGCGCACAGCGACAGTCCGCCGCGAAGATTAAGTATAAAGAGCAAAAGATTGGCAAATGCTTATGGGTTGATAAGCTCGGCGGATCGCGGCCTGGCCCGAACCGCAGCTTGGATTTGATGACGCGGGATGGCATCCTCATTCGCGCATATCTTGGCGACGGTTGCCTCGCGCGGGAATTTTACGCAGGAGCCTATATGGAGCGGTCCTATGACGGCAAATTATGCGTCGACCGTGACCTTCTGCACGCGCGCACGGGCGCCAAATGCGAAATTGACAAATTCAGGCTGCTAATCCCCCGACAATAGCCGCTTTATTGGGCACCTATCTTGACATTTCGCGGCATAGCGACCATTGGCAACCCTCGTCTCCGTGGATTGGTCACTGGTGGCGTTGCACCATCCTTTTCCGGAACATACTATGCGTTTTGCCGACATCGGCTTGTCTGACGAGTTATTGAGAGCCTTGAGCGAGGCTGGCTATGATGAGCCGACGCCCATTCAGGCCGCTGCCATTCCGCAAGTTCAGATGATGCGCGACATCATTGCGATCGCGCAAACGGGAACTGGCAAGACCGCAAGCTTCGTCCTCCCAATGATTGACGTCCTTGCCAATGGTCGGGCGCGGGCGCGGATGCCGCGCAGCCTGATCTTGGAACCAACACGCGAGTTGGCCGCACAAGTGGCCGAAAACTTCGAAAAATACGGCAAATATCACAAGCTGTCGATGGCGCTTTTGATTGGCGGCGTGCAAATGGGTGATCAGGTCAAGGCGCTTGAAAAGGGCGTCGACGTTTTGATCGCAACCCCCGGCCGGTTGATGGACTTGTTTGAACGTGGCAAGATATTGCTGACGGGTTGCGAGATGCTCGTTATCGATGAAGCGGACCGCATGCTGGACATGGGCTTCATTCCCGACATCGAACATATCTGCACGAAATTGCCAACAACGCGCCAAACCCTGCTGTTTTCGGCGACGATGCCGCCGCCAATTAAAAAGCTGGCGGACAAGTTTTTGTCTAATCCGAAATACATCGAAGTTGCGCGTCCTGCGACCGCCAATGTCAACATTGAACAGTTTCTGGTTAATGTAACGCAAATGAAAAAACGCGATGTATTGCGCGATCTTTTGCGCACGGAAAAGGTGTCGAACGCTATTATTTTCTGCAACCGTAAAACGACGGTGCGCGAATTGAACACCAGTCTTCAACGTCACGGCCTTCGCTCTGGCGAAATTCATGGCGACATTGACCAAGCGTCACGCCAGAAACAACTGGAGGCGTTCAAGAATGGCGACATTGACCTGCTTGTCGCATCAGACGTCGCCGCGCGCGGGCTTGACGTAAAGGGCGTGAGCCATGTGTTCAATTTTGACGCGCCATGGCATCCCGATGACTATATTCACCGCATCGGCCGGACTGGCCGTGCTGGTGCCAAGGGCAAAGCGTTCACCTTTGTTACCAAGGCCGACGAAGAAGCTATTGAAAGCATCGAAAAGCTGATTGGCAACAAAATCGAGCGGCTTGGCAAGATCGAAGCGCCTGCGGATGGCGAAGAAACTGCCCCTGCAAAACGGGGTCGCAGGACACCGTCAGCCAAGGCCAAGCAAACGAGGGCTGACACGACTGAGGCCGCCGATCCAGCGCCAGAATCAAAACCAGTGCGTGAGAAGGCGGCAGCAAAGCCAGCGCGCGAGAAGCCAGCGCCTAAAGCTGAGACGAAAAGCCGTGATCAGTCGAGCGGAGCGGCAGCGGGTGATGACGGCTGGAACGGACCATTACCCGGCTTCCTCAGCGTAGGTTTCGGCACTTAACTGAGGTTATTTGACCATTCTTGCATCCATTATTTAATACTCATACTCCGATTTTGGTCGGAACACAAAAAAGGGCCCGCATCGCTGCGAGCCCTTTTTCGTTTAAGCTAGCTAAGTTTTTAGAACTTGCCCCGCACTGTGATGCCATACGTCCGCGGTTCGGCAAGGAACTGCGAGAAGATCTGGCGACCACCTGGATATTGTGGGTCTACAAACGGCGCAGCCGTCGCACCGGCCTGGAATGGCGAGTTGAACGCGACCTGGGCATAATCCTGATTGAAGATATTCTGACCCCAGAGTTCAAGGCTCCAAGCTTCGTCAGGACCACGAAGACCGATACGCGCGTTGAAAATAGCGAAACCGTCCTGCTCCTTTTGGGGGAACAAGTCAGAACCTGTGTTGTAATCGCTGGTCATACGACCATCGATATACACAAGGCCGCTCATGCCGCTGCTGCCGATATCCGGCGTCCATGTGACGCTTGAAGTGGCAACCAGTTCAGGCGCGTTCGACAGATTGTCGCCTGGCAATTTGCGCAGCGCGGAGTCCAGCGGCGCACCATTTTTCGTGCCGATGAGGTCGTCGCGATATGTTGTCTTGGCATAGGTCAGACCAGCAGCCATGCGGAAGTTACGTGCAGGAACCAACGACGCTTCAATTTCAACGCCCTGCGTACGCACCCCATAAGTGATGTCGCCCGTGGCGCAGCTACCGGTTGCATTGCTAAGGTCTGTATCCGCGCTTGAACCACCGACGAGGCTGTCACACCCGTTGACGTTCTGCACGAGGAACACAGTTCCGTTGAAGGTGTTGAGCTGGAAGCTGCTGAAATCCGAACGGAACGCGGAGAGGCTCAAACCGAATGGGCCAGTCGAGAATTTTGCACCCAATTCGTAGCTGTCTACCAACTCTGGATCAAATTGAAGGTTGCCTACCAGAGCTTGCGCTCCGCCGACAGAAGCAAAGGTTGCGATTGGCGATTTCAAAGCTGAACGGTCGAGGTTGAAGCCCCCTGCTTTATAACCACGCGCGAAGCTACCATAGACTAAAAGGTCATCAACTGGCTTCCACGACAAGATAGCCGTTCCGGTGATTTGGTCTTCCTTACGACTGTCACGGATGGAAACGCCGTTAAGTTCTGCAGTTGAGTTACCCTGACAGGACAGGCCAATGATGCCACCAGCAACCGCAGCAAGCGCCGGATTGGTAAGGAAGCTCGACAATGCTGCCTGGTTCGCGGTGCAGACAGTGTTGTCGTTACCAAAGGTGGCATTAAACTTTTTCTTGTCGTTCGTGTAGCGAAGTCCGAGCGTCAGATCGATCGTGTCGGTGATGTGCACGATATTGTGCGTAAACACTGCCCAGTTGGTTCCATTCTGGAAATAACGGTCATTGGTTGTACCGACATCATTCATGGCATCCAAACGGTCGAACGCGGCATAGACGATAGGTGATGCTGCACCAAAGGCAGCGGGGCGGGCGCCAAGGCAAGCAGGCGATGTTGGCGAATATAGACCCGCCAAACCACCACCGGAGATAATACGGCACGTTGCAAAACGGCCATATTGGTTGCCGAAACGCAGGTTATCCCGCACCGTCAGCTTTTCATTGGCAAAGAAGCCGCCGACGAGCCAGTCAAGCTTGCCGCCAAAGGCTTCACCCTGAAGACGCAGCTCTTGCGTGAAGGTGTGGAACTGACGATAGGCATCGTCGCTAGGCGCACGATAGAGAATGTCGACTTCGCCGTAATCGGTGTCAGATGCCTGACCTGAACGATACTGCCGATAGGCAGTGATCGAGGTCAAAGTTGCACCGCCAAAGTCATAATCGATCTGACCGGAGAAGCCGTAATCCTTCGTTTCGCCAGTGAAGACGCGGTTGGCGCTCGTCGAAATATTGCGGCCGTAACCTTGACTGAATGCAGCCAATGGCTGACCAAGGTCGCGCAAGACATTGATGATGTTGTTGCCTGTTGTCTGCAACGGCGACAGCGGCGTTGACGGGTTGTTCAAATTGCCAATGAACTGATTAACTGTCTGGTCAACATAGGTCGCAGCACAGCACTCTTCCTTACGCGATGTATAATCAGCAATCAGACGAACCGACAGAGCGTCGGTGGGTTCAAACAGCAATTGCCCACGCAGGAAGTAACGATCACGATTGTTTACGTCTCGGCCAGTTTGGTCATCCCGATAAAAACCGTCACGCTTTACGTACACTCCGTCGACGCGGAATGCCAACTGCTCCGAAATCGGGCCAGTGAAGCTCGTAGCGGCGCGCATGAAGTCATAATTGCCGTAGGTCAGTTCGCCGCTGCCGCCAAAGGTGAAGCTTGGTTTTTTCGAATAGATGCTGATGAGACCAGCCGACGAGTTACGTCCGCCCAGCGTGCCTTGTGGGCCGCGCTGCACTTCGACACGGTCAATCTCGCCAAGCTCGTTTAGGCCGATGCCCGAACGCGAACGGTACACGCCGTCGATAAACACTGGGACCGAGCTTTCAAGGCCAGGGTTGTCGCCAACCGTGCCGATACCGCGAATACGGGCAGAACCGTTGGCTTCGGACCCGGTCGAGGACACGAGCAGCGATGGAGCAACCTGGTTAAGTTGACGAATGTCATTTGCGCCGCTGTTTTGCAGTGTTTCCGCGTTAACGGCAGAAATCGCGACTGGCACGTCCGAGAGAAGCTGGCTTCGGCCTTGCGCCGTCACAACGATTTCGTCGTCGGAACCGTCTTCGGCTTGAGGCGCTTCTTGTGCGAAGGCAATGCTTGGCACGGCAAGCGCAAGGCACGCCGCGGAAATGCGCAATGCACGGCTAAAGGATTTGTCACGTCGCAACATAGTCTCTCTCCTGTTTGACAATTTTTTTACAATCTATCGAAAGCGCATACGAATGTCATCGCTCTAAAGCCCTATAACCCTTGAAAATTTATAGGTGCGTCAATTGTGCAACAATGCCACAATCGACGCTACGGAAACCGTATTTCTGCGCTAGCAACGATACGTATTTTAGTCGAAAATTGCTGCGCAGCAATTTTCATTAGAGCTTCACCAACATTTTGCCCGTGTTCTCCCCGCTGAACAGTCCCATGAAAGCCTCGGGTGTTTTTTCCAGCCCATCCTTCACCGTCTCGCGCCCCTTGACGGCGCCGGATTGGATGAGCGATGCCATATCGGCGTTGAACTCTGGCACCTGAGCATAGAAGTCAGGATAGAGGAAGCCCTTGATCATAATCCGCTTGCCAATGATCATCGGCAAATATTGCATCGGCTGTGCCTTAAAGTCGTTGTAGACGTCAATCATACCGCAAATAGCAAAGCGCGCCCATTCTTTGGAGGTCGCGAGCGCCGCATCAAAATGTTCGCCGCCGACATTGTCGAAATACACATCAATGCCGGTTTCACCCATGTCCTTAAGCGCTGCCATCAATTGTGGCAGCACTTTGCCCGATTTATAATCAATCACGGCATCGGCACCGAGCTCTTTCACCCAAGCGCATTTGTCCGCGCCGCCAGCCGAGCCAATGACTTTCATGCCCTTGGCCTTTGCAATCTGGGTAACCGTTGAGCCTACCGCGCCAGCTGCGGCCGACACGAAGATCACTTCGCCAGCCTTGGCTTCAGCAACCTTAAGCAGACCAAACCAAGCTGTACCACCGGGCATACCAATGATGCTGAGCCAATGCTGATCAGGCACGCCAAGATCGGGCAGTTTCACTGGCGGCATTCCGGCCGGCGGCGTTTTGCCACCGCCGAAAACGACAGTATCACGCCATCCCGCCATATGCAGAACCTTAGCGCCCACGGGGAATTCGGCATTGTTACTTTCAGTAACCGTACCTACCGCGCCGCCGGTCATTGGTTCGCCCAGCATGAACGGATCTGCATAGCTTTTTGCGTCATTCATGCGTCCCCGCATATACGGGTCAACCGACAGCCAGCTGTTAGCAACGCGAAACTCGTCAGCGCCTAAAGGTCCGTCTGGTTGCTCGACCATCGCAAAGTTGCTGTCGTTCGGAAGCCCTGCCGGGCGGCTAGCCAATGTCCATGCGCGCATTATCGTGTCTCTCCATTTGATTTATCATCTGCAACATTTGCTGCAGCATTTTTATAGACGGGCCGCCCACCGACCCATGTTTCCTTGACTATAGCCTTACGCAGTTCGCGTGGGCTTGCAAGCAGGGGGTCAACATCAATCAAGATAAAATCGGCATAATGTCCAGGCGTTAACGAACCGAACTTGCCCTCTGCAAACGCTGCATAAGCTGCGCCCGTGGTAAATCCTGCAAGCGCCTGTTCGCGGGTGACGCGTTCTTCTGGTCGCCAGCCGCCAAAGGGTTGGCCCTCGGCGTCTTCGCGCGTCATCGCGGCAGCAAGGCCAGCGAAGGGATCAGCGGATTCCACCGGTACGTCCGAGCCAAAGGCAAGTTTGCCGCCGGCGCGCGCAATCGACTGCCACGCATAAGCGCCATTTAACCGCTCTTGACCAAGCCGAGCCTCGGCCATCACCCGGTCGGATGTTTGGTGCACCGGTTGCATCGACGAAATAATGCCATGCTTCCCTAATTTTTGCAGGTCGACTGGATCGACAATCTGAACATGCTCAATCCGCCAGCGTTGGTCGACTTTATAGGTATCGGACAATTCCTCAATCGCGCTGATGACTTCTGCATTCGCCGCGTCGCCAATCGCATGAATAGCGGTTTGAAATCCATCCATGGATGCGCGCACCATCAGATTGCGGATTTCTGCGCTGGCCATGAATTGAAGGCCAGTCTGACCTGGTGCGTCCGCATAAGGTTTCTTCAGCCAAGCACCGCGGCTGCCCAGAGCACCATCAAGATACAGCTTCACGCCGCCAAGGCGAAGCTTGTCATTATAGAGCCATGGGCTTGGCCGAGGCCCGGCAATCGCGACCATATTTTCGATGCCGCCCGCATAAGCGAAAATCCGGACCGATAGCCAACCCGCATCGCCGGCACGGCGATAACTCTGCCAATCGTCCATTGATGTGCCCATATCGGCAATGGCCGTGATGCCAAGGCTATGCAGCTTCTTCTGCGCCTCACCCAAAGCGATGTCGCGCTCCAATGGCTTGGGAGCGGGTACGAACTTGCCAATAAGGTCAGCTGCTGAGTCTACAAATATGCCACTTGGTTTCCCGCCCACCAGTTCAATGCGTCCACCTGGTGGCGATTTAGACGCCGCATTTATGCCAGCCATTTCCATTGCGCGGCTATTGGCCCAGCCAGCATGACCGTCGACGCGCTCAAGCCAGACCGGACGGTCGCCAACGGCTGCATCAAGGTCTTGCGCTGTTGGAAAGCGGCCAAGGCCCCATTTTTCCTGATTCCAGCCACGACCGATAATCCAGCGGCGTTCGGGATATTTGGCGGCATAAGTCTTGATTGCGGCCTGCGCCTCGGCAAGGCTGTTGGTACCAGACAGGTCAAGCGTCAGCAATTGGAAGCCAAGGCCCATCACATGGCCATGCGCATCAATCAGGCCAGGAAGTAATGTCGCGCCGCGCCCGTCTAGTCGGAAATCCAGTTGTTTCGGCAGCTTATCCTTTTTGGTGAGCAGTTCAGTGACCTTGCCGTCGCTTCCAACGAGCATGGCGTTGAAACGGATGACCTTGCCGTCCTTGTCGAGCGTTATGCCGTTGACGTTTTCGACTAGGCCATCGGCGAATGCAGGCGTGGCGGTGCTGGCGAGCAGGGCGAGGGCGAAGAGT
>JAZKGS010000009.1:34202-36069 GCA_040385805.1 Pseudomonadota bacterium
GCCAGTCCTAAGTCTTTGCGCATCCAATCGACCGCAAAGCCAAAGTCGAACTTATCCTCGGCCATCGTGGCCCAGCGGTTATCCATTTGCCAGCTTTGCGCCGCGCCGCCTGAGATCGCCTCATAGACTTTTTCAACGTCGAGTTCAGCCGATTGCGCGAAACGCAAGGCTTCGGACAAAGACTGGATGATACCCGCAAAGGCAATTTGATTGCACATTTTAGTGATTTGGCCAGTGCCGGGGCCGCCGACATGGACAATACGTTTGGAGTAAGCCGCAATGATTGGCGATGCGGCCACAACAGATGCCTCAGTGCCGCCGCACATGATTGACAGCGTTCCATTTTCTGCGCCCGCCTGCCCGCCAGTAACCGGCGCATCAACGATCAATAGCCCACGCGATTTCGCCTCCACGCCCAGCTGCCGCGCGATGCGCGCGGAAACGGTGGTGTGGTCAATGTAAAGGCTACCCTTCGCCATCGCCGAGAACGCCCCTTCGCGGCCAAGCGTAACGCCAGCGAGATCATCGTCCGTACCAACGCAGCTAATTACAACCTCGGCGTCCTTGGCCGCGTCTGCTGGTGAGACTGCGATCATGCCGCCATAAGCCTCGACCCATTTTTCCGCCTTGGCGCGCGAACGGTTATAGACTGTTAAATCATGCCCCGCTTGTTTGAGATGTCGCGCCATTGGGCCGCCCATGACGCCCAATCCGATAAAAGCTATTCTGGTCATGACCCAGCCTTAATGTTTGTTTTCACTTAACACCAGATGCGTTAGGGGCCATTTTATATGTCTGACCTATTGACCCTGGACCATGTCCGCGCCGCCCATGACCGTATCCGCGATTCCATCGTGGCGACGCCGACCCTCCACAGCCAGACTTTGTCAAAGCTGACCGGCGCGAATATTTACCTGAAGTTCGAAAACCTTCAATTTACCGCCGCCTATAAGGAACGGGGCGCACTCAACGCGATCCTTTTGCTTTCGGAGGACCAGCGCAACAAAGGCGTGATTGCGGCGTCGGCGGGCAATCATGCGCAAGGATTAAGCTATCATGGCACGCGGCTTGGCATTCCCGTCACCATCGTCATGCCTGTGCCAACGCCAACAGTTAAGGTGATGCAAACCGAAAGCGTCGGCGGCAAAGTTGTCCTGTTTGGTGAGACATTTGATGATGCTTACAAACATGCACGCCAGCTTGAGGCCGAACAGGGGCTTACCTTTGTGCATCCCTTTGACGATCCTAATGTCGCCGCAGGGCAGGGGACTGTTGCGCTCGAAATGTTGGAGAGTATTCCGTCGCTTGACATGCTGGTCGTGCCTATTGGCGGTGGCGGATTGCTGTCGGGCATGGGAACCGCTGCGCGCGCGTTGAAGCCGGATATCGGCCTGATCGGAGTGCAGGCAGAGCTTTACCCGTCCATGTATGCCCTGCTGAACAATCTGCAGATGCCATGCGAGGGCGATACCTTGGCAGAGGGGATTGCGGTTAAAATACCCGGTGCCTTTACCAGCGAAGTCATCCGCGATTTGGTGGACGAAATTGTTCTCGTCAGCGAGGCGGAGCTTGAAACCGCCGTGAGCTTGTTGCTTCAGATTGAAAAGACCGTTGTTGAAGGCGCTGGCGCCGCTGGCCTTGCTGCAGTTATGGCAAACCGTGAAATTTTTGCGGGCAAGAATGTTGGCGTCGTTCTGTGCGGCGGCAATATAGATACGCGGTTGCTGGCTAACGTCCTGTTGCGGGACCTTGCGCGGTCGGGTCGCTTGGCGCGTTTGCGTTTGACCTTACAGGACCGCCCCGGCGCGCTTTACAAGGTCATGCGCTTGTTCAACGAGCATAATGTCAACATCATCGAAATCTATCA
>JAZKGS010000010.1:0-12087 GCA_040385805.1 Pseudomonadota bacterium
CTGAACCGCCGCCTCGCAAGTGAGCGCGTCGACATGACGCTGCCAGCGCCAGAGGGCCTGCGTGGTACGATCCATCCTGTCAGCCAGATAATGGACGAACTGGCTGAAATTTTTGCCGATATGGGCTTTGCGGTTGCCGAAGGGCCTGAGATCGAAGACGACTGGCATAACTTCACTGCGCTCAATATCCCCGAGACGCATCCCGCGCGTGCGATGCACGACACATTCTATTTCCCGGACGAAATGGCGCGCGACGGGCAGAAAATGGTGCTGCGCACGCACACATCGCCTGTTCAAATCCGCACCATGACGTCGCAGGAACCGCCGATCCGCATCATCGCGCCGGGCCGTGTCTACCGCAGCGACAGCGATGCGACGCACACGCCGATGTTCCACCAGATTGAAGGTCTTGTCATCGACAAGGGTATTCATCTCGGGCATTTGAAATGGACTCTGGAAACATTCCTAAAGGCCTATTTCGAGCGTGAGGACGTCGTCCTTCGCCTCCGCCCAAGCTATTTTCCGTTCACTGAGCCTTCGGTTGAGGTCGACGTTGGCTATTCCGTCGTGAATGGCAAGCGTGTCATTGGCGGTGCCGAAGGCTGGATGGAAGTGCTTGGCTCCGGCATGGTCCACCGCAAGGTTATCGAAGCCTGCGGACTTGATCCCGATGTCTGGCAAGGCTTTGCCTTTGGCACCGGCGTCGACCGCCTCGCCATGTTGAAATATGGCATGGACGATTTGCGCGCCTTCTTTGACGGCGATAATCGCTGGCTGCAGCATTACGGTTTCAATGCGCTCGATGTGCCGACACTGAGCGGAGGAGTAGGCGCATGAAATTCTCGTTATCCTGGTTGAAAGAGCATCTCGACACCGACGCCGATATGCAGGCGGTCGCTGACTGTCTGAATCGCATTGGCTTGGAAGTCGAAGGCATCGAAAACCCAGCAGACGCATTGTCCGCCTTTCGCATCGCAAAGGTCATCAGTGCAGCGCCGCATCCCCAAGCGGACAAGTTACAAGTCCTATCGGTCGATGCTGGCGGCGAGCCGCTTCAGGTTGTCTGTGGCGCACCAAATGCCCGCGCAGGCATGCTTGGCGTGTTTGGCCCGGCAGGCGCAGTGGTGCCCGCCAATGGCATGGTGTTGAAGGTCGCGGCGATCCGCGGCGTCGAATCCAATGGCATGATGTGCTCAATCGCTGAGCTTGAACTTGGTGATGACCATGATGGCATTATCGAACTGTCGGCCGATGCCCCCATCGGCGCAGTCTATGCCGACTGGGCTGGCCTTGATGACCCAGTCATCGACGTTAGCATCACGCCGAACCGTCAGGACTGCATGGGCGTGCGTGGTATTGCGCGTGACTTGGCAGCAGCGGGCCTGGGTTCGCTTCGTCCGCTTGGCGACGTGTACAAAATGGACCTGTCCGCGCCAGTCGAAGGCAGCGATACCGCACCGGACGTCCGCACGGACGACGAAGCCGGGTGCCCCGCATTCTTCGCGCAATCCGTCTCCGGCGTGCGCAATAATGAATCGCCTGAATGGATGCGCGCAAAGTTGAAGGCGATCGGCCAAAAGCCGATTTCCGCTTTGGTCGACATTACCAACTTCCTCTCGATCGACCTTGGCCGTCCGCTGCACGTCTACGACCGTGCCAAACTCAGCGGCGCCCTTGTCGCGCGCAAGGCTATCGATGGCGAGGAGATGGTCGCACTTAACGGCAAAACCTACACGCTGGATACCAGCATGACCGTCATTGCCGACGACGCGATGGTCCACGACATTGGCGGCATCATGGGCGGCGAACATAGCGGTGTTTCGGAAGAGACAACCGATGTCCTGATCGAGTGCGCCTTTTTCGACCCTGAACATATTGCGCGCACTGGCCAGAAGCTGGCTTTGACGAGCGATGCGCGTCAGCGGTTTGAGCGCGGTGTTGACCCAGCGTTTCTGGAAGAGGGATTAGCGATTGCCACCAAGCTCGTTCTTGACCTGACCGGCGGGACCGCAAGCGCCATCACGCGGGCAGGGCAAGCGCCAGTTGCGCCGCGCAACATTTCTTATGATACCGACTATTGCCGTCGCCTCGGCGGGGTTGATGTGGCGCCAGATGCGCAACGGAACATCCTCGAAAGGCTTGGTTTTTCGGTTTCGTCAGACTGGAGCGTTGGTGTACCATCATGGCGTCGTGACGTCGATGGTCCCGCAGATATTGTCGAAGAAGTCGTCCGCATGGTTGGCCTCGATAATGTCGTGTCTGTGCCGCTTCCCCGCGCCGACGGCGTGGCCAAACCAACCGCAACACCTGCGCAGTCGCTCGAGCGCAAGGTACGGCGCGCTGCGGCTGCGCGTGGGCTTAATGAAGCAATCAACTGGTCCTTCCTGCCGCAAAAGGCAGCTGATGCCTTTGGTGGGGGTGCGTGGAGCCTTGCGAACCCGATATCAGAGGACATGAAGGTCATGCGGCCTTCGTTGCTGCCTGGCCTGCTGTCGGCGGCTCAGCGCAACATGGATCGCGGCGCATCGAGCGTCCGGCTGTTCGAGATCGGGCGACGCTATTTCGTGGGCACCGACGGCACGAGTGACGAACGCTTAACCGCAGGCATTATTCTAGCGGGTGAGCGCTTGGCGCGCAACTGGGCCACCGGCAAGGCGCTGCGCTTTGACGCTTATGACGCAAAGGCAGAGGCGATCGCGTTGCTCAAGGCAGCGGGCGTCGCTACCGACGGCTTGTTGGTAATGGACGATGCAGGGGCGCATTATCATCCGGGTCAGTCCGCTACCTTGCGTATGGGACCAAAGAACATATTGGCGGCCTTTGGAACACTACACCCAGCCACGGCAAAGGAATTCGACCTTGATGGCAACATCGTGGCAGCTGAGATCTTCCTGGATGCCATACCGCTGAAGAAAGCGAGTGGCTTCATGCGCCCCGCCTTCACGCCGCCTGCCTTGCAAGCGGTGACCCGCGACTTTGCGTTTCTGGTTGCGACAGACATGCCCGCGAATGAACTTGTCCGGTCCATCAAGGGTTGTGACAAGGATAACATCGTCGCAGTGCGACTTTTTGATCGCTTTGTCGGGCAGGGCGTTCCTGAGGGGCAAGTAAGCCTCGCAGTAGAGGTTACGCTTCAGCCGGCAAACAAGAGCTATAGCGATGATGAGCTGAAAGTCATTTCAGACAAGGTCATCGCGGCAGCCACCAAATTGGGCGGTGTCCTTCGCGGATAAAAAAAGGCCGGGAAACACCCGGCCTTTTTCTTATTCGATTGCGGAGCGCGTTCTCAGAACTTCACACCAGCTGTTAGAAACACCTGACGAGGATTGCCATAGAACGCAGTCAGCGTGCCTTCGCGGCCCAGTGACGCAAGTGGCAGACCATTTGTACCCAAAGTTGGCACACCCGTGGTGGCATTGCCCACGATGAAGCTATAACCCGACGTCTTATATTCCTTGTCGGTCAGGTTCTTGCCATGCAGGCCAATGCTCCACCGATCGTCAGGCGAAGTATAGACGAGGCTAGCATCGACCAAGGCATAGCCGGACTGATCAATATAAGGGTTCGGAATTTCGAACTGCGTCGTGCTGCTGCGGTACGAAACAGTTGTTCCAAAATTCAGACGTCCGGCGCCAAGGGGCGTCATGTAGGCAAGCGTGGCGCTTGCTGTCCAAGATGGCGTGTTCTGGACATCGCGGAACTCAGCCACATCCGTCGGAACGCTTGCGATGTTGGTGATATATTCGTCGAACTGCGCGTCGATGTAACCAACCGCGCCCATGAGGTTAAGGCGGTCACCAGCGGTGGCAAAGCTTTCACCAAGACGTGCGTTGAATTCCAGCTCAACACCTTTGAAAGTTGCCTTACCAGCGTTCGAAGTAACGCCGCAGAAGGATGGCAGATTGCCGACGATGCATGCGACCGAGCCAGGAATTTGCACATCGCTATAATCGGCATAGAAACCAGCCAGAGCAAAGGTCAGGCCGCCATCAAACAAATTACCCTTATATCCTACTTCGTAGCTGTCGACGCTTTCTGGACGGAAGCTCAGGAACGCAGCAACCTCGTCATTTTCGCCACGAATGCCATTGCCGTTAAGGTCAGGCGCATTGGTACCCACACCACGTGGGTCAAATCCGCCACCCTTAAAGCCTTGACTGAAACTTGCGTAGATATTGTGGTCTGGCGCTGGCTTAAAACTGAGTGATACGCGTGGTGTGAACTTCTTGAAACTGCGCTTACCGTTAAAGTTGGTGCTTGGGCCTCCAAATGGCACGCCTGCGCCGCCAAAGAAGGGCGAACCGCCACCTAGATAATTTTGCCGCAGGATGCTCGCGCTGCGTTCATCCCACGTGTAGCGACCGCCGACCGAGAGGCTCAGTTGCTCGGAAAAATCATACGTGAAATCCCCGAACACTGCGTAAGTCTCAGTATCGACCGCTGCCTTGGTAAACGCCGTCAACCCAGCGAGAGTGGTGAACAGACGCACATCGAACAAGGTGTCAGCGGACGCATCTAGATAATAACCGCCAATCATGCCGCTAAATGGTCCGGCATCAACCAGAAGCTGAACCTCTTGGCTGATCTGTTCGTTGAAATAGCCACCGGGGACGTCAACATCCGCTGATGGCAATGCGTCAAAGTCGATTGGGGTGAGACTGTCATCCTTGCGCCATGCACTGATTGAACGCAGTGTCAGGCTGTCGGACAAATCCACGGAAATGTTCATGGCGAGGCCGTAAGCCTCGATATCCTGCTCTGGATCGACAAGACCGCCACGTGTGTCATAAACATTGTCAAGCACGGGTGCGCCGGACAGCAAGCCAGGAATTATGCGATGGCCGCCGCGTGGGTCGCTTTTGTCGCGGCTGTAGTCGCCACTGATGCGGATTGAGACGGGTTCGCCATAGCCGCCCATTTCAATAGTGCCGCGCGCCGCCCAGACGTCCTTATTGTAGTTTTCAAGGCCTGTGGTCAGGTTATCGCCAAAGCCGCCGCGCGATAGGCGCGCAATGCTGCCGCCAACGCGGACTATGTCGCCAATAGGTGCCGAAACGGTCAAGACGCCGTCGGCTTGATCATAAGTGCCAACGGTGGCGCGTGCGCTTAGCGAGAATTCTTGCGGCAAACGCTTGGTGACATATTTTACCGCACCCCCAATGGTATTGCGGCCATATAATGTGCCTTGGGGTCCGCGCAGAACTTCGATGCGCTCAACTTCGTAAATGTCGAGCACGGCAGCTTGCGGACGGTTCAGATAAACATCGTCGAGATAGATGCCGACACCGGGTTCAAAGCCGGAAACCGGGTCCTGCTGCCCAATTCCGCGAATAAAGGCGGACAATGTCGAGTTGCTGCCCCGCGATGTTTCAAGCGTGGTGTTTGGCGTAAGGTTACCGATTTCAGTAATGTCGAGCGCCCCGCGCATTTCGAGTGACTCACCCGAAAAGGCGCTGACGGCGATTGGCACATCGACCAGATTTTCCTCACGACGGCGCGCGGTCACGATGATTTCGCCGCCGCCTTCGGCTTCGTCCATGGCAGGCGCGGCGTCTTGCGCGAACGCAGGTGCAGTCCATGCGACGCCCGACGCTGCGATGCTCGCCAATAATGCGGCGCGGATTACGGATTTTTTAGGGGAATTCATTGCTCACTCTCCTCCAGTATTGCGGGTCTTTACCCGTTTGCAAATTTGCCTATAGTGAAAGTTGAACCATGTTTCAACTTAATGGCTTAAGGATGATTAGCGAATGTCTGCCGAACGTGGCATATCAGCAACAATGACACCGGCCGGAAAAACGCCGCGCACCGAAAGGGGGCGCAAGACCTTGCGCCTGTTGCTGGACGCGGCGGCGGCAGAATTTGGTGAAAAAGGTTTTCATGAAAGTTCAGTCGTTTCGATTACGCAGCGCGCGGGCGTGGCGTTAGGCAGTTTCTACACCTATTTTGATTCGAAAGATTCGCTGTTTCGTGCGCTGGTCCGAGATATGTCGGCACAGGTGCGTCAAAATGTTGGCCCCGTAATGGCAGCGGAGCCCAACCGGCTTGAGGGCGAGCGTAAGGGTCTTGCCAAATTCCTCGAATTTGTACGCGACCACAAGGAGCTTTACCGGATCATCGACGAAGCCGAATTTGTCGATCCCGCAAGCTACCGCGCGCATTACGAAGACACCGTAAATGGTTACCTCACCAGCCTGAAGGATGCAGCGGTCAAGGGCCAGTTGCGCGATGATGTTGAAGAAGTGCACGCTTGGGCCATTGTTGGCATGAACGTGTTTTTAGGGCTACGATATGGCGTCATGGGGGAGGATCGCGACGTAACCGAAGTCGCCAATATCGCCGCTGATCTGCTGACAAACGGGTTGAAGCGTTAATCAATCATCCCTAAGCCGCGCGGTATGACGCTGAACCGCCGGACCTTTGCCATTATCTCCCACCCTGACGCGGGTAAGACCACGCTGACGGAGAAACTGCTGCTGCAGGGCGGCGCGATTCATTTGGCGGGCGAAGTTAAGGCGCGCGGCCAAGCACGACGCGCGCGCTCGGACTGGATGAAGATCGAACAACAGCGCGGAATTTCGGTCACCTCGTCCGTTATGACGTTCCAGAAAGACGGCATCGTCTTCAATCTGCTCGACACACCAGGGCATGAGGATTTTTCCGAAGATACCTATCGGACGCTGACCGCCGTCGATTCCGCGATCATGGTCATCGACGCCGCAAAGGGTATTGAGCCGCAAACTCGCAAGCTGTTCGAGGTTTGCCGCCTACGCAGCGTTCCAATCATCACCTTCGTCAACAAGGTCGACCGAGAAGGCCGCCCGGCATTTGAAACCATTGACGAAGTTGCCGACGCGCTTGCGCTTGATGTGTGCCCGATGAACTGGCCCGTTGGCATGGGCGGTGAATTTGAGGGGCTATTTGACTTCAATAGTGGCCGCCTGAGCCAGCCGTCAGGCGACAGCAAAGCGTTTGAAGGCAAGATTAGCGATCATAGCGGACTTGATGCCAAAAGCCTTGAACAGGTGCTGACGCCAGCTGGCGTCGCACGATTGCGCGAAGAGGCCGAGCTTGCGCAAGCCGGATATTCGGAGTTTGACCTGACCGCTTTCCAAAATGGGGATCTGACACCTGTCTATTTCGGCTCCGCGTTGAAGGAATTTGGCGTGATCGAATTGATCAACGCCATTGCAAAATATGCCCCTCCGCCGCGACCGCAACCAAGTTCAAAAGGCGATATCGACCCGTCGGAAAAAGAAGTCACTGGCTTCATCTTCAAAGTGCAAGCCAATATGGACCCGCAGCACCGCGACCGCATTGCGTTCATGCGGCTTTGTTCAGGGACATTCAAACGCGGGATGAAGCTGACGCCGTCCGGACTTGGAAAGCCAGTCGCGATTCATTCGCCGATACTGTTTTTTGCGCAGGATCGCGAAATCGCCGATAGCGCCGAGCCCGGTGATATCATCGGCATTCCAAACCATGGCACATTGCGTGTTGGCGACACTTTGTCGGAGCGGAATGACGTGCGCTTTACTGGTCTGCCGAATTTTGCACCGGAAATCCTGCGCCGCGTCGTGTTGCGCGACCCCACCAAGACCAAGCAATTGCGTAAAGCGCTCGACGACTTGAGCGAAGAGGGCGTGATTCAGGTGTTCTACCCTGAAATCGGGTCTAACTGGGTGATTGGCGTCGTCGGGCAACTGCAATTGGACGTGCTGATCTCGCGGCTTGAGGCCGAATATAAGGTCGATGCGTTCTTGGAAGCTGCGCCATATGACACCGCCCGCTGGCTGATCGGTTCGGAAAGCGACTTGGCACAATTTGTGTCGTTCAACGGCGGTAATATGGCCAAGGATCGCGATGGTCACCCTGTCTTTATGGCGCGTTCGTCATGGGATGTCGGTTATCAGCAGGAAAAGCATCCTGATTTGAAATTCAGCGCGACCAAAGAACGCTAACGCCAGACAGCAACACCGAACGGTTCAATATCTGCGCACCCGATGACGAACCCGGCACCTGCCGGTGCAGGCGCGGTCACGTTATGATCCGTCAGATTAAAGGCGAAGGTCAGGTCACCCCGGCGGCGCAAGCGCAAAGTGGGCGGCAGAGGTGTTATGGAAATCCCGGCCTCAGCACACAGATCGACGAGCATGTTTTTCAGGCAGGCGTCATCGGTCAAGGTCGCAAGATAGAAGCTTCGTCCCGACCGGATGGCGGCGGGTGCGCCATCCTCATATGTTGCGATGATATCCGCTACGCCGACCTCAATCGTCTCGCGCCACCGCCCGCTTTCATGGACCTCTTCTTTATAGGTGATCGTCCCGTTGCAATCCGGTCGCAGCGTTTCCACCGACGTGACTTTGATCGGCACAAATGCGCTCAACCGCCCCGGCGGTAAGCGTTCGCTGATGGAAAACTCGTCCGTCTTGGCGCCGGAACGTGGGCCGAAAAGCAACAGCCCCTCGCTCGCTTGCAACGCATCGAAGGCGGCATCATCCACAACCGCAAGCGTTGGCACGACAATCAACTTGTAACCATCCAGCCGTGCCTGACCCGCCGATACAAAGTCCACGTCGACACCAAGGCTACGCAACGCGCAATAATATTGGAACACCACCGCATCATAGCGATAGCCCGCCCCTTGCCGTTCAATATCATCGACCCAGCCCGACACCGGATCAATGATGATCGCTACGGCGGCTTTTGGTGCCACCGCCGACAAATCGCCCAGCAACTGCATTTCGGCTGCCACTTGCGCAACCTCCGCCCAAGCCACAGCGGGCATATCGTCTGGGCGAAGCAACCCTGCATGCATTTGCTCCTGCGCAAATGGCACTTGCCGCCAACGGAAATATGCAACGCATGCCGCCCCATGGGCAAAGGCCTGAAGCGTCCAGTGACGCACCATGCCGGGCGCCGGGCGCGGGTTGTGCGGGGCCCAGTTAACTGGCCCGGGCTGCTGCTCCATCACCCACCATGCGCCTTTGGACAGGCCACGAACCGAATCGAAGTTCAGCGCCGCAAGGTCGGGATGTCCTGTGCGCATAAACGGCTTCCATTCGTCTGCTGACGCCCTTGCCATCAACTGATCCGAGAATCCCAACGGATAATTATCATAGCTCACAAAATCGAGGGCCTGCGTCAAACCAGCATTATCGACGCCCGTGGTCGCCGGCGGAATAATATTATGTGTCACCCATTGCTGTGGCCCTGCATGGCGACGAATGGCAGATATCATGACGTCATGGAAACGCACCACCTGTTCCGAAGCAAAGCGGCGATAGGCAAGGCGATGCGCCGGGTTGGTCTCGCACACAGTGAAGAAGGGCAGGTCGATTTGGTCGAAATCGTCATACTCCATTGACCAGAACACATTGCCCCACGCAGCGTTCAGCGTTTCGATATCGCCGTAACGCCGGGCGCAATAGGCCCTGAACTTGTCCAGGGCCGCTGGTGATGCGCTCATCAATGTTTCATGGCAGCATAATTCATTATCCGTCTGCCAACCCACGACATCAAGGTGGTTGCCATAACGTTGCGCCATCGCTTCTGTAATGCGCTCGGCCTGCACCAAATACGTTTCGCTCGAAAAATCATAATGCCGCCGCGAGCCAAACCCGCGCACTTGGCGGGTGTGAATATCAACCGGCAGGATGTCCGGATATTTTGCGCATAACCATTTGGGCGGCGTTGCGGTCGGAGTTCCCAACACGATTTTTAGACCAGCTGCACCCAAGGTCTCGATTGCCCGGTCCATCCAAGCCCAATTAAAAGCACCTTCGGCTTTTTCAATCCGGCCCCAAGCGAACTCCCCGATCCGGACGTACGTCAGTCCAAGCGCGCGCATACGCTGCGCATCGGGTGCCCATGCTTCCTCGGGCCAATGTTCGGGATAATAACAGACACCTAACATACGGAATGTGTAGCGCACGGCGCGCGCCTGACAAGTCGGCAGGCCTTGCGCGCGCGCAGAATTTGAAAACAGCAATCGGGAACAACTCGCGCTTCGGCGCGTTCATCTGTCACAGTTCCGGGGGAATCCTGTGCAAAGCCAAGGCTGGGCGATGCCGAATTCCTGCTTCCGGAGATTAAAGCGCTTGTATGAAGGAATAAACGTGGAAAACGGGTCACGGGTTCGAAACATTACAGAATTGGCCCATTTGGCAGGTGTTTCGCCTGGCACAGTTTCCCGCGCTTTGGCCGATTCGCATTTGATAGCGCGTAAGACGCGTGAGCGGATTCAGGCAATTGCCCGCGAACATGATTTCAAGCCCAATGCTCTGGCCCGTAACCTGCGCACCAAGCGTACAGGTGCAATTGCTGTGGTCATTCCTGCAAAAAAGCAGCCGAAGAGCCCCAAACACGACCCGATTGCCGTGTCGATGTTGGCATCGATCAGCACGGCATTGACAGATCGCGGCTATGATTTGTTACTTATGACTGCAGATGATTCCGACCCGCGCTGGTTAAACCGCATGGCCGACTCAGGCCGCTGTGACGGAATTATCGTTTTGGGTAAGACCGACGTTGAAGAACAACTCGGCGAGATTTCGGATGGTTATGATCCGCTGGTAACATGGGACCCGACAGCATCTGATAACAATGAGCGCACAATGGGCGACGATCTAGACGACAAGGGTCGTGACTTGGTCAATTCGCTTTTCGGCCGTATTTCCGGAAAAATGACGTCTGCACACGCGCCAGCATAAATTTGCGCAAAATTCGAAGGTTCGCGACAAAACCGATTAGTGTAAGTGATATAAGCGCGCCATAATTGGCCGATATTGCCATAGTGTTGCCACGACTGATGACTATCTAGGTCCCCATGATAAATGTTGGCCCACTCGAATCAGGCATGAGCGACATGCATTTGACCGCGCACGCACCCAAAATAGATGCCCAACCAGGCAACGATGTTGCGGGTCGCGCGGCGGCCCTTAAGCGTGTGCCCGACGATAAAGCCATGCTTCGCGCTGTCGCTGAACTGACACGTGACCTTGGCACTCCCAACCCGCGCATTTTTTGGTCCGATTTTCTGGCCTCTGCCTTTTTGGGTTATGCCGGCCTTGCCGTTGCGATCCTTTCTGGAAATATCTGGGTTCAATGCGCTGCGGCGGTGGTGTCGGTGTTGGCGCTGTATCGTGCGGGCGGCTTCATCCATGAAGTGACCCACGTAAAGCATGCTGCCCTCCCCGGCTTCCGGTTCGGTTTTAACGCGGTAATTGGCGTGCCATTGCTGGTGCCATCTTACATGTATGAGGGCATTCACAACCTGCACCACGCGCGTACGCGTTATGGCACGGATCAGGACCCTGAATATCTGCCGCTTGCGTTGATGAAGCCTTGGACCTTGCCGATGTTCATCCTCGTGTCGTTGCTTGCGCCGATTGCTTTGTTGTTCCGCAACGCCGTACTTGCGCCGCTTTCTTTGTTCATTCCTGCGCTTCGCAAGGTCGTCGTGGAGCGGTATTCCGGTCTTGCGATCAATCCAGCCTTTCGCCGCCGCCCAGCCGAAGGAGAAGCGCATCGCAACTGGATTTTTCAGGAAACCGCCGCGAGCATTTGGTCAATCGTCCTTCTTGCCGCAGTATTTACTGGGTTCATTCCGTTGAACGCATTTTTGATCTTCTTGGCGATCGTGTCTAGCGTCGCGGTACTCAACCAAGTGCGTACGCTTGTTGCGCATTTATGGGAAAATGATGGCGAGCCATTAAGCGTCACCGCGCAGTTCCTCGACAGCGTCAACGTGCCGCCGCCCGGCATCCTCGCTTCGATCTGGGCACCCGTGGGGCTTCGCTACCACGCATTGCACCATTTGCTGCCAAGCGTTCCCTATCATGCGCTAGGAGAAGCGCATCGCCGCCTGACAGCAGAATTGGCGCCCGACTCCGCCTACCACCGGGCAAGCTATGGTGGCCTGGCCGGATTGGTCGCGCGTTTGACACGCAGCACCTTCGTGCGCGGCGCATAAACACTAACGACCGTCGCGGACCCGGACGGGCCGCGATAGCAGTTATTAAATCTATCGGAAAACTGGAGCGGGCGAAGGGATTCGAACCCTCGACCCCAACCTTGGCAAGGTTG
>JAZKGS010000011.1:0-17719 GCA_040385805.1 Pseudomonadota bacterium
CGATCAATGCCGCGCGACCAAAGCTGGGTTTGGTGAATGCCGCGACTTTCGAGTTCATCGCGCAAGCTTTGTGTTGCAGTCAGAACAGAGCGCGACCGATTATGAAATTTGCGCATGATTGGCCAGATGAGATCAGGTGACAGCCGTGTGCGTGCGGCGACATATTCAGGAAAGCGTGTGTGAAACGCCGTCGTGAAAGGTACGTGATGCTTGAGGCACCAAGCGCGGGCGCTCCAACCAATCGGGCCTTCCGTTGAAATGTGGACGATGTCAGGTTGAAATGCGCCAAGTGCCTTGCGCAACCCAAATCGCGGGGCGAGTGCCAAACGGATCTCAGGATAGCCCGGGCAGGGAATTGTCGTGAACCGGTCCGGGGCTATGACCTCGACATCATGCCCTCTTGCCTTCAGGCGGCTGATGGTTTCCGTTAGTGTACGAACAACGCCATTGACCTGAGGTGCCCAGGCATCGGTCGCGATGGCCAGTTTCATGCGTCAACGGCCGCATGCTTCGCGGCACGATTTCGGACATGGGCTGCCCAATCGATGATCGACATTGTGCCGTCTTTGGCTTCCGTCAGCGCAGTGCAGCTTTCGACCCAGTCGCCGTCGTTATAATATGTGATTGTCCCAAACTGCCGGATTTCGGCGCAGTGAATATGGCCGCAGACCACGCCCTGCACGCCGCGTTGAAGGGCTTCCCGGGCGACGACTTCCTCATACTGGCCGACATATTGGACGGCGTTTTTGACGCGTTTTTTCAAATAGGATGATAACGACCAATAAGGCAGATTGAACCTGCGGCGGACAGCATTGAGTACCACATTGGCTTTAAGCAATAATGTGTAGGCCTGATCGCCTAAAAATGCGAGCCAGCGCGCATATAGAACGATGCCGTCAAACGCATCGCCATGCGTGATCAGCAACGACTTGCCGTCCGCGGTGGTGTGGATTGCCTCTAACTGTACTTCGATACCGCCAAAGCTGAGGCCAGCATAGTCACGGAACATCTCATCATGATTACCGGGAATGTAGATGACGCGCGTGCCACGGTGCGCCATCTTAAGCAGGCGACGAATGACTTCATTATGTTGGTCCGGCCAATACCAGCCCTTGCGCAGTCGCCAGCCGTCGACAATGTCTCCAACGAGGTAGAGCGTATCGCATTCGACTGAGTGCAAAAAATCGCAAAGGAGCCCGGCTTGGCACCCCGCCGTTCCAAGATGGATGTCCGATATCCACACCGTACGCAGCTTCATCTTTGGCTGATAACTGCGCGGTTCTGGCTTATCAAACCATGTTGGTAGCTTCGGCCCGGCATCATCACGCGTTAAGGTCGAAACATTGTTAAGGTCCGCACCGCTAAATAATGTGTCTGTCATCTGCTTTACCCCTACCAGATGTATATGTCCTAGCTGACCGATGGGTCAGGCGCGTGGCAGAACAATGACAGTTTTCTTGCCGTCGGTCCGCGAGCAGATAATAATTCTAAAGGGGTGGGGTCTCCGCATCCGGCAGTTCTAGCCCCATAAACTTGGCAAGGGTGGGGGCGATGGCGCGCATATCTATTTCGCCTAAATTGCGACCCTTTGGCACGCCTTTGCCCATCATCATGAAGCTGGAGCGCATGAAGACCTTGTCCGGGAAATAGCCGTGCGTACCCTTACTGCCCGATGGGCTCACAAGCGGCGCCGCTGCGCCCTTGAAACCGCCAGCATAAGTATTTGGGGCAAATCCGACGTAGAAGCTTGCCAGCGGATTTGCGCCCATGTCAGCGATCTGCGCTGACGTTGCTATTTCGTGTATGCCGTTCTTGGGATCAGCCTTTAACTGCATCAGAATTTCGGCCACACGCGCCAGCAAGACAGTGTCGGACGGTCGTTTCAAAACAATGGCTGATGAGCCACCCGAATTCCACGGACTAGCTTCCCAATCTTTGATTTTGCCGTTGGCATCGAGGACAATCAGGCCAGCGTCGATGAATGCGCGGTAAAGGTTGACTTCAGTATCGACTTTTGAAAACCCGTGATCCGATACAATCGCGATTATGCTGTCCGGGCGTGCGGACATTTGTGCCGCGATGACTTTGCCAACAATCGCATCAATTCGCTTGAGCACCGCATGTGCTGCTGCAGTGTCGGGACCTTTTTCATGCTGCTCATGGTCAAGCGCGGTTAGATAGACTGTGGTGAAATATGGTTTTTCGCGTGCAATCAGCGCTGCTGCAAAGCGGCCACGGGTTTCATCGCCCGTGATGCTCTCGTCGATTCCAGGCGCATAATCACCAAGGTCGGCTTCAAACGTTTCAATCAATCCTGGAGTAGCCAGTGATTTCATCAGCTTTGCATCATCTGCATGGCCGGTCCGCCAGATTTGCGGCATATTCCACTTTATTGCGCTGGCATTGACACTGACTGGCCAATGCACGTTTGCGGTTGTTAGATTTGCCTTTGCGGCAATGTCCCACAAGGTCGGGACCTTAAAATCAGTGGCGTACCAATACCAGCCCCCTTGATTGACTTGCAACGGATCGAAGCTGTTGTTCCCGATAATGCCGTGCCGCTTTGGGCTGACACCGGTAAGAAGCGTTGCGTGGCTAGGGTAAGTGACCGATGGCAGAACGCCGCGCACGCCTTGGGCATAGCTGCCTTCGGTAATGAAGCGTTTCAGGTTGGGGATATCGATCCCGCGCTTTTCCGCCTCGATAACATCTGCAGGTTGCAACCCGTCGATGGATATGAGCAGGACCGGCTCCGCCGAAGCCGCCGATGGCAGCGCGCTCACAAGGAGCGCGCTGCCGGTCAATAAAGCAGATTTCATCAGAAACCGGCCTTCAACGTGACGAAGAACTGCTGTGGTGCGCCAGCAAGCAACGTCTGGTTATCACCGCTATTGCCGAAGCCGTTCGAGCCGATGGTTGCGACATATTTCTTGTCGAGCAGATTGACCGCATTCAATTGCAATTCAAGCGGGACACGCATGCCAGCGTCAAAACGATAGCCCAATGTGGCATCTATCAAAACGCGGGCAGGGACCGAACGATCATTCAGATAATTGAAGTAACGCTTGCTCATGTAATTGGCACCCAGACGTCCAAAGAACGTGTCGCTGTCATAAGCGACTTCGCCGCGCAGCAAATGCTTTGGCGTATCGACAACGTCTTTGCCTTTGGTGGCGATTGTGGCTGTCGGCGTGATGACATTATCTTCATACGTTGCGCCGGTGTAGCTGTATGACGCAAACAAAGTCAGGCCGCCGCCAAGGCGAACGTCACCAGCTGCTTCAAAACCTATCGACCGTACGCTGCCCACGTTCTGCAATATGGCTGGGTTACCAACAATGCCTGCGCCAGTTTGTACACCCAACAATCGGTTGCGGAAGTTGACGTAATAAACACCGATCACGCCATTAAAAACGCTATCATTATAGCGTGCGCCAAGTTCAAAGGTATCCGAACTCTCTGGTTTCAAACCCCGGCTGATCAAGGCATTAAAACCAGCCTGTGTTGTCGAGAACGGGCCGCTGGTTGCTGACGAGACAAATGCCCGCGTAACTTGCGTGAAGCCTCCGAACACTTCGGCTTTGTCGCTGATCTTAAATGCAGCGCCGACATGCGGTTGAAACCAGTCTTGCGATTTGATCTTGCCCGAAGCCAATGAACCTTGAACCCGAGGGTCAGATTCATTGTTAACCTGAAAACCCTTCCAACCCAGATTGACGGTCAAGTTGCCGAGGCTGATCTTATCCTGCACATAATATTGGAGCGTATCGGTGTTGAAATCGAACAGCCATTGCGTGAAGAACGAATTGCGCATGAATTTGGTGTGATCACGCCCGGGGTTAGTGTTGCTTTCATACGCATAAAACCGTCGCGCTTGCGTGAAGTCATTATGTTCATACCAGCCGCCAATCGTGATTTCATGGTCGCCAACGGCGGCATTGAGTGAGCTGAACACGCCGCCGCGCTGAATATCATACTCGGTCGTACGCACGGACATCGGTACGCCGTTCGGGCTTGGCACATAGGGCGTGCCCCATGTTCCCTGACCAGTGTTGTCGTGATAATATGCCTTGATCTTGAATGTAACGCCGTCGCCCAATGGTGCTGTCAGACCATAAGCTGCCAGCGTATCTTTGCGCAGGCCAGAAGCATCATAATAACTGTCGTCCAGATTGTTGATTGGCGCAACAAAAACACCTCGCGCGGCGGCGATGGCCTTTGCATAATCGGGAAAGTAGTTGTCGTGATCGTATCCAAGGCGATTAATCATTTCAAGCGACAGATCCTGATAATCTTGCTCTGCACGGTCGGAGTAAGAGAAAAAGGCGTCAAATTCGGCATCACCGACCGGGATGATCGCCTTGGCGTTCACATGCATGCTGCGTTGTTCACCGCCGCCCTTCCATTTGTCGGCGTTGTGATACACGCCGGACAAAAATCCCCGGACCCCGCCGGCTTCACCGAAGTTAACGCGGCCAAACGCACGCATGGTGTTTGACGAACCATAGGTAAGGTTGGCATCGACGCCGAAGCCATCGGTGACATCAGCCGAGAAAAACTCGAGAGTTCCGCCAAGATTGTTTGTGGCTTGCGTCCCGATTGATCCCGAACCCTGCGAAACCCGCGTAACCCCGATGTTCTCGGAAATGATGGCACGTCCGATATGCAGGCCGTTGTTATTGCCATAGCTAGAATCACCCAAGGGTATGCCATCGAGCGTGTAACCGAGTTGGTTCTGGTTGAAGCCGCGGATCGACACGCGGCTTGACCATTCATAGGTTCCGAAGGGGTCCGCAGACTGGAAATTAACGCTGGGAAGTTTTTCTATAGCTTTGAGTGGGCTGGTGCCGGGCGCTAGGATTAGTAACTCTTTGCTGGTGACCTCCTGCACTTGGCGCGTTTCGCCCCTGCCAAATACCACTATTGCCGGTTCGTCCGAATTGTCGGCCGCTGGAACGATATTCTCTTGGGCGAATACCGGCACTGAGCCGAACGTTACGCCGGCTAGAAGAATGAATGTAATTTTACGCATGATTTTCCCTTCCCTGGACATGTCACAAATGTACACGTTTGCAGGCCGCGCATTAGGGAAGGTGAATGTCGTTTTGATGCGTTTAGTATGTTGTTTTTATGAGATTCATATTTCTCATATGTGTCGGTTGCCGACGGCACCTTCTGATCTCCTAGATCACATGACAGATTTATGACAAATATATTGCATGACTGTCTTATTAGTGTAATATTTATGGAGAGGTTAGAGGAGACGAGACATGAAACTGCTACTCATCGGTGCTTTTATCGCGGGAACTGTCGTCACCGCCGGGCATGCCGAGCCGAATATGACGGGCGAGATAGCCTATCCTGCTGACACGATCGGTTATGAGGCACTCATGCGCGGCGATAACGAACGCGCCGTTTCGCAAATTCTCAATAGTAACAAAATAAGTCGGGATGATCCTGCCAAGTTGCTTAATCTTGGAAGGGCCTATGCGCGGATGGGACGCACTGAGGAGGCCGCAGTGATGTTTGCCGCAGCTATGAAAAGCAAAGACAGCGTCGATTTGGTTCTTGCCGATGGGCGAGTGATGAATTCGAAAGACGCCGCACGTAAGGCGTATGCGAATTTGCAAATGCGGGTTGCAACCCGCTAGGTAAGCGCTCTTTCATATTAAACTATTGTCGCTTTGGGTGGCGGGCAGAAACGCCCGCCCTTTTTTTGTTGGTTTGAACCGTTGCTTGAAAGCAACCTGTTCCAACGATGTCATATTAATGACGCAAAACATTCTTCCAATTGCAATCTGATAAGCACAGCCGTGTCATAGGCGACTTCTATTCGCAGCAAGCACAACGGGTGGGGCCTTATGTTGATTCGCCGCTGGTCCGTTGCAAATGCCTATAATCGGGCAAGTCTTTATCGTTGCGGAGAATTAGAATGTTTGACCCTAAATTGCGCGGGATCGTGTATGCGACAGCGGCAGCCGTCCTTGTAACTGGTTGTGGCGCCGACGATATCGCGTCGCCAGGCACCGGTGGTAACATCACCATCAATAATCCTGCCGCCCCGCCTCCGCCTCCGCCACCTCCTCCGCCTCCAGCAACGGTTTCGGCTGCTGGTGCGTGCCCATCGATTGCTGATCCTCAGGGATTGACGAATGCAGGAACGATTTCTGGTCCAACGGGCACATACCGGGTTTGCCAGCTTCCAAGCCTCATCCGCACGTCATCAACGTTACCAAAATTGCCAGGCGTTCTTTATGCGATCAATGGCCGTGTAAACGTTGGCTGTGATGGCGGTTTCAATGCGCCTTCGACAACGACCCCTGTGACATCAACGACCGTTGGTTGCACTGCGCCGCTGACGGCTGACACCAACGTTACCCTGACGATTGAACCAGGCGTAATCTTGTATGGTGCGACCGGACAATCGTGGCTTGCCGTAAATCGCGGTAACAAAATTTCGGCAGTCGGCACCGCTGCATTGCCAATCATCTTTACCAGCCAAGACAATGTCGCCGGTTTCAACTCTGACTCCTCGCAGGGTCAATGGGGCGGCGTTGTGCTGTTGGGCCGTGGTGTAACCACTGACTGCGCCGTGGGTACCGTTGCTGCCAATACTTGCGAACGCGACACCGAAGGCGCTGCCGACCTGGCGCGTTACGGCGGTACTGACAATAGCTATAATGCGGGCCGATTGAGCTTTGTCCAAATCCGTTATTCGGGCTTTGCACTCGCGGTAGACCGTGAATTACAATCGCTGACCACGGGTGGCGTCGGCACCGGTACGATTCTGAACAACATCCAGTCGCATAATAGCTCTGACGATGGCGCTGAATTCTTCGGCGGCGCAGTAAACATGAAATTCTATGTTGTAACGGGCGCTGACGACGACAGCATCGACATCGACACTGGTGCGCAAGCCAACATCCAATATGCATTGTTCATCCAGCGTGCTGGACGCGGTGATGCGTTGATGGAAATTGACAGCAACGGTAACTCCAGCGACACGCCGCGTACGAACATTCGTATCGCTAACTTTGTTGGTTTGCAGTCGCAGTCTTCGCCAGACAATGAAGGAAGCTCGGGCTCAAACGCTTCAACCTTCTTCCGTGGTAACTCGGACACAACCTTGATCAACGGCGTTATTTCCACACCGAATAACGAATGTATCCGTATGGATGGCCGGGCTGCAACGCCTGCGACGCTGACCGCGCGCTCAGTCGTGCTGCAGTGTAATACCGCGAAATTCCTGGGCGGCACTGGGTATACACCTGCGCAAGTCGGCACAATTTTTGGCACTGGTGCCAACAATAACAACGATGCGTTCACGACCAGCTTTTCATCGCTCTTTATCAACGGCGCGAATGAAACTGCTGTTGTGGCTACGAACCCGAATACGTTCAATGCGTTCTTGACCGCTACAACGTATATCGGTGCTGTCAGAGACGCGAGCGACACGTGGTACTCTGGTTGGACCTGCAATAGCGCGACTGCCAATTTGGGTACGAGCGTCACCGGTTTGTGCACATCGCTGCCTACATATTGAGCTGCGAGCCATGATATGGGTGGGGCGCGGCCGAATTGGTCACGCTCCACCCTTTTTCAATAGGAAATAGGGAAATTCCAATGTCGTATTCATTTAGGCGCGCCAGCCTGCTGCTCTTCACAACTGCGCTCGTCGCGCCGAACATGGCGCTCGCGCAGACTGCAGAGCCAACCCCCGCAGAGGCGCAGGAAGTCGCCTCTCCAGATGCGGATTCTGCGGCAACGGAAGCCACCCAGCAAGAAGAAGAAACGGAAATATCAGCCCCCGGTGGCGAGATCGTCGTGCGCGGCTATCTCGACCGTAATGTCGCCAAATCTTCGCCTCAAGTGGTATCAGTTCTCTCGAGCGCTGATATTGCGCGTACAGGGGAGGGCAATATTGCCGGTGCATTGGGCCGTGTTACGGGTCTTAGTGTTGTGGGTAGTGGATATGTATATGTGCGTGGCCTCGGTGACCGCTATTCGCTGGCGTTGTTGAATGGATCGCCGCTGCCGAGCCCCGAACCGCTGAAGCGCGTTGTACCGCTTGATCTGTTTCCAACAGGGGTCATTGCCTCGTCGCTTGTTCAGAAAAGCTATTCGGCAAATTACCCCGGTGAATTTGGCGGCGGCGTTATCAACCTGACGACCAAAGCCACACCGCGCGACCCGTTCTTTACAATCGGCGGCAGTATATCCGGCGACAGCGAGACAACGGGCCAGTTAGGCTACACATATTTTGGCGGTTCATCCGATTGGACAGGCTATACCAATGGAAACCGCGACCTTACCCCAGCGCTGGCGGATTTTATTGCAAGCGGCGAGAGATTAAGCTCGGGCGCAGTGAATGTTCAAGACGTCGGCAAAGGCGTTGTGAACGGTAGAAACGCAATTCTGCAGCGTGATACCAAATTGCCAGTCAACACATCTCTTTCGTTTTCGGGCGGCAAGACCTTTGACGTTGGCACATCACAGCTTGGGATTATCGCTGGCGGCGGTTACAGCAACAAATGGTCGACACGTGACACCATTCAACAGCGTTCGTTGAGCGCCGATATTTCGTCGCTTGACTCCGATTTTCGTCAAGTCAGCACCGATCAGCGTATTGTTTTGAACGGTCTGCTAGGGCTTGGTTTTGAATTTGGTGAAAACAAGCTGCGTTGGACCAATCTTTACATTCATGACACCATCAAACAGGGTCGATTGAGCTTAGGCAAGATTGACGAGCGCCCGGCGGATATCATGCGTCAAAAGACCGCCTGGTACGAACGGCAGTTGATCAACTCGCAAATCGTCGGCGAATTCGAACCGATGGCTGATCTCGACATTGACGTTCGTGCCGCATACGCCAAATCGCAGCGCGATGCCCCGTATGAATTGTCGACTGAATATGTCCGAACGAATTCGGCCTCAGATCCCACTGGCGAATATTTTGTCAACGTTTTGAACCGCCAGCGCGGCGATGCACGGGTGGTGTTTTCGGATCTTACCGAGGAGCTGATTTCGGGCGGTATTGACGTCACTTACAAGTTGACGCCCGATATCAGTGTGACGGTCGGAAATAGTTATACTGACACAGACCGCGTCAGTTCGCGTCGGGAATTTTTCTACGACGCCAACGGCTTGCCATCGGGTGTTGGACTTCTGCGTGCGGATCTTTTGCTGCAGCCTGATATCATCGATTTTTATGATATCGCGTTCCTTGAAGGCGATGAAGGTAACCCTGCTTTTGCCGCCACTTTGCGGACATGGGCGGGTTACGGCAAAGTGAACGCCCAAATCGGGGAAAAGTTCAACCTTGATGCAGGTGTTCGTTGGGAAAAGGCGGAGCAGAGTGTTGTTCCAATTCAGGTGTTTAACATCCCGGGAGCTTCCGGTGCAGCGACTGCATTGCTACGCGAATATTGGTTGCCGGCTGCGACGCTGACATTTGACGTCACTGACCAGATGAAATTGCGCTTGAGCGGGTCAAAAACCATTGCACGTCCCCAGTTTCGTGAGCTTATCAACCAGCCGTATTTTGACCCGGATACCAACCGCGCGTATCGCGGCAATCCGCTGTTGGTCGATAGCCAGTTGTACAATGGTGAAGCACGGTTTGAGTATTATTTCGCACCTGAACAGCGCTTCTCCTTCTCGGGCTTTTACAAGAAGATCAAAAACCCGATTGAGGCGTTTGTGACGAGCGATTTCACAACTTCATTTGCAAATGCCCCAGAAGCTACGCTTTATGGAGCTGAAATTGATGTGCAAAAATATTTCGATCTCAGCAACTTAAGCAGCAGCGATTTCTTTGCGACGCGCCGGTTAGTGTTGGTAGCCAATTATACTTATACCAAGTCGAACATCAAGGTTGGGGCAGGCGATACCACTGCGGTCTTTGGGGCCTTCTCTTCGATTGCTTCCGATTATTTCAAGGATGGTACGCCGCTTACCGGGCAGTCAGATCATATTGTGAATTTCCAACTTGGTATGGAAGACACAGATAAGTTGTCGGCAGTAACGTTCTTGCTGACCTATTCAAGCGACCGGGTTACCAGCCGCGGCATTAACGGCACGCCTGCTCAGCCTGATGTGATTGAGCGTCCAGGTTTCAGGCTAGACCTAGTTGCCCGTCAGGGCATCAAAATTGCGGGTCAGGAAGCTGAGTTGAAGGTTGAGCTTAGGAACTTGACGCGCACCAAATATAGCGAGTTCCAGCAATCGGGCGATAATCGGATCATATATAACCAATATGCTCCGGGTATGAGCGGGTCAGTCGGACTTAGTTTTACCTTTTAACCGATATTAATCCCCCAAACTTGCGGCGGTGTGTTTATACATGCCGCCGTTATTTTATGTGTCCGCTTTGCATCTAGCTACGCATCAACCGGCAATCGTCACGAAATTGTCTTATTAGCTTCACTTTTGCGTCACAGGGGCGTCTTAGTCCCGCGTAATAGCGTGGATTCGCTTAGGAGGTTTTGTGGCAATTTCGTTGGCTGAACGGGTGAAAGTACAATCACGCTGGCTGACGTCGGTGCCGGTCGGTGCTGCACTTATCTCCTTGTTTGGATTGTTACTTGCTGTTCAAGTCGCGCGTTTGATCTGGACGATTGTCACTCCGGTTGGGCCGACGGCGGGTTGGCGCGCGCCAAGCGTTAATCTTGTTCCGCAATCTGCGCGACTAGCGCTTTTTTCTGGCTTTGATCCGTTTTATCGAACCGACACGCCTACTGCATCGACACAAAATGTAACGTCGTTAAGCTTATTGTTGTTTGGCGTCCGTGCGAACGAAAGTTCGGGCGGCGGGGCGGCGATAATCGCTGGCGATGACGGTATTCAAAATAGCTATGCCGTAGGAGAGGAAGTTGCACCTGGCGTGACGCTTGACTCGGTGGCCTTTGATCATGTGATTTTGTCGCGCGGCGGTGTTAAAGAATCGCTGTATCTGGATCAATCGGTCCCCGCCGAAACGGTCAGTCCGTCGGGTGCACCTTCCCAAAGCGCGCCTAGCGCATCGACACGTGGTGGGTTGAATCCGGAAACGCTCCAAAAGGCCATCGGTTTTGCGCCGCGCAACGAAGGGGGCAGGGTTACCGGCCTTGTTCTTCAGCCGCTTGACGACGGAACCATGCTGCGGCTTGCGGGATTTCAGGCTGGAGATATTGTTGTCGCAGTCAATGGACGGCCAGTTTCATCGGGCGCCGATATCGCTTCTCAATTTAGGCCGGGCGCTCGTATAAGCCTTGAAGTCGAACGCGGCGGTTCGAAGGTCCCCATCGCTCTCATTCTGGAATAATAGTGATTCGTAAATTTACATTATTGCTTGCTTGCAGCTCGCTTGTTTTCGCCTCCCCGTTGGCAGCCCAGCAGACGTTAAATGTCCGCGATGCTGACATTCGCGCCTTTGTGCAGGATGCCGCGCGTGTGACGGGTCAGACGTTTATCGTAGATGGACGTGTAAGCGGTAAAGTGTCCGTTGTGACCGATCGGCCATTATCGCGATCGGAATATTTCGAGGTGTTTTTGTCGACGCTGCGCGCAAATGGTCTGGTTGCCATTCCGATGCGTGGTGGCGGGTATCGTATTCAACCGTCCGACGGCGCCGCAACGCAGCCAACGCGGGTGGGCAGCAGGGCTGCATCCGCCAGCCAGTTTGTAACCGAGGTTTTCCGCTTGCGTTCTATTGACGCAACTACGGCAGTGGAAACGCTTCGCCCCCTCATCAGCCGGGAAGGTTCGCTGACGGCCAATCGCAGCGCGAACAGCCTTGTGGTCGCCGATTACGCCGACAACATCCGCCGTATTCGCGACCTTATCCGCCAAATCGACCGAGACAGTGCAGCCACGCAGATCGTTGGCCTTGACAATGCAGGGGCGCGCGAAATTGCCGCAGCGCTTCAAGGATTGGCTGGTCAAGGCGGCGGCGAAGGTGGGCGCTCGCCTGTTTCTGTTGCTGCTATCGACAGCAGCAACGCGATTGCCTTGCGCGGGGATCCGACTTCGGTTGCCCGCTTTGCCGCAATGGCCAAGCAGTTAGATGCACGTGCACAATCTGGCGCAGAAATCCGTGTTTACCGGCTTGAGCATGCAAATGCTGAAACTCTGCTGGAAACGGTGCAATCACTTATCGGCGGACAAAACGGTGGATCACAAAGCAATGACGTGCCGCCAATAGCGGCAGCGACAAACGGTGGTGTACCGGCTGCCGCATCAGTGCCGATCGTTGCAACCTCGTCTGGCTCTGGCGTGAACGGCATCGGTGGTCGGGGACCAGTTGTGGTGACACGTTATGAGGGAACAAACGCCCTAATCGTTGCAGCCAATCCCGAAGTGCAGCGCACCTTAGGCGAACTTATCCGCCAATTAGACACGCGGCCCGAGCAGGTTCTCGTTGAGGCCATTGTGGTGGAGATCGGAAATGAAGCTGCCCGAAAACTTGGCGTGCAATTCCTTGTGGGCGGCCGGGACGCGCCTTTTGCTGCGACCAACTACTCCAATGCTTCGCCCAATATCCTGACCATTGCTGGAGCGATTGGGGCAGAGGAGTTGACGCGAACGACCACCACAGTGAACGGCAACACGACCACCACAGCGACCAACAGCGCCCTTGGCGACAGTTTGCAGGAAGCCGCCGCAGCATCGATATTGAGCGCGACGGGCGGCTTTGGGGGCTTTGCCCTCGATATCGGCAAAAATGCGATCTTTGGCACGATCATTAATGCGATTGCGGCGGACACGGAGTCGAACCTTTTGGCGACGCCGCACATTGTCACGCTGAACAACCAAAAGGCGAAATTCCTTGTCGGTCAGGAAGTGCCCGTCAGTACTGGCGAACAATTGTCCGCAAACTTTGAAAATGCCTTTCGAACCGTGCAACGGCAAGAGGTTGGTATAAAGCTTGAGGTGACACCTCAGGTCAATGCGCAGGGCGACGTGAAGCTGTTCCTGAAGCAAGAGGTGTCGAGCGTTGCTGGCCCTGTGTCTTCGCGGTCAAGTGATCTCATCTTGAACAAGCGCGAATTTGAGACGACGCTCACTGTCGGCGACGGGCAGTTACTGGCTATTGGCGGTCTGCTCAATGACGACGAGCGCCGGACAATTGAACGTATTCCGTTGCTCAGTGACATTCCGATTATTGGTGAATTGTTCAAATCACGCAGCAGAAGCCGCAGCAAAACCAACCTGATGGTATTTATACGGCCAACCATTCTGCGCAGCCGTGAAGATGGCGACCGCCTGACTGCGCGGCGTTATGACTATGTGCGCGACATGCAACGGGTCCGCAATCCCGACATTGAGCCAAGTATTGACGAATTGTTGCGCGATTATATGGGCGCGGTTCCGCCGGCAGAGCCAAGCGCACGGGCCAACGACATCATGATTGGGGCTGACGGTAATTTTACGCGACCAGCAACAACAGGTCCGCTTCAGCCGACAGAAGTGCCCGCGAGTACCGTATCGACGACGAATGGGGACGGGCAATAATGATACGTTCGGGGGGAGCGTTGGAACAGGGGGGCGTATCGGTTTCTGATGCGACCGAGCCAGTTCCAGTGGCACACATCACGCCATTGCTTGACCTGCCTTATGCATTTGCCAAGGCACACGGGCTGGTTTTACGTCATGAACGCAATGACCGTTTAGTGGTCGCCATGCGCGAGGGGGCCGACCCGCTCATGTTGCTTGAGGTACGCCGTTATCTCGCAATGCCCTTTGACGTTGAGATGGCTGACAACCAAAGCTTTGACCGATATCTTTCCGACCATTACGCCATGGACGGCAGCGCAGCCGCTATGGCAGGGTCAATTGGCAACAATGACAGCGATTTATTGTCTGACATGTTGCCAAGTGCTGACGACCTGCTCGACAGTGCAGATGATGCGCCGGTCATTCGACTGATCAACGGCATCATTGCAGAGGCCGTGCGGCAAGGCGTATCCGATATTCATATTGAGCCGTATGAAACCGGCCTTGTCATCCGAATGCGCGCCGACGGTGTCTTGCAGGAGCGGCTTCGTTTGCCCGCCAATGTCGCACCTGTCGTCGTCAGCCGTATCAAGGTCATGGCACGTTTGGACATTGCCGAACGCCGCATACCGCAAGATGGGCGCATTGGCCTGACGCTTGGCGGAAAGATGGTTGATGTTCGTGTCTCTACCTTACCAAGCCGCGCGGGCGAGCGTGTCGTGATGCGTATCCTCGATAATGAAAACGCAGGGATTTCACTCGATTTGCTGGGCATGTCTGAAGATGCCCTCAAAATCCTGCGCGAAGCATTAGCTGAACCCAACGGTATCATTCTCGTCACTGGACCTACGGGTTCGGGTAAGACCACCACGCTTTATGCAGGTTTGAAGCGTCTAAACGACGGTTCGCGCAATATTTTGACAGTTGAAGATCCTGTCGAATATGCCGTTGAAGGCATTGGCCAGACACAAGTGAACTCGAAGGTTGGCATGACCTTTGCCGCCGGTCTACGCGCGATTTTGCGGCAGGACCCCGACGTAGTCATGGTCGGCGAAATTCGCGATCGTGAAACCGCCGACATCGCGGTGCAAGCCGCGCTGACCGGACATCTGGTGCTGACCACCGTCCACACAAATGACGCGCTTGGTGCAATCACCCGTATGCGCGACATGAAGGTTGAACCGTTTCTGCTGGCCTCAACCTTGCGTGCCGTTGTCGCGCAACGGCTTGTCCGCCGCTTGTGTCCGCATTGCCGCGAAACGGTGCAAGCGGATGGCAATGCAGCGTCTTTGCTTGGTTTTGACAAGGGTACAGCGGTCTACAAGGCTGTTGGCTGCCCCGAATGCAACAACACTGGCTTCCTTGGACGTATCGGCGTCTTTGAGGCTGTGCGCGTGGATGACACTATCCGCCGTTTGATTAATGACGGCGGCGATGAAGCCATATTGGCGCGGCATGCTTTTGTGAATCAGCCCAATCTGAGTGCGGCCGCGCGCAAATTGGTGCGCAGCGGTGACACCACGCCGGAGGAGGCCATTCGCATTTCACGCCGTGAAGACATTGTAGATGCCTGAATTTGCTTACCACGCCATCGACCCCGAAGGGCGCGAACGGCGCGGGCGAATTTCTGCGGCCAATGATGATGTGGCGCGTGAACAATTGCTATCGAAGAAACTGTATATAGTGAGCGTCGCGCCGGCCGAAGTGCGGGCTTCAGCATTTGCCAATCTGCCACTGAAACGTCAGGCCCGCTTAAACGCAAAGCAACTAACGCTCTTTACGCGGCAACTGTCGTCATTGGCGCAAGTGTCTCCTTTGGAAGAAGCCTTGCGCACGATTAGCCGCCAAAGCGAACAACCACATGTGCGTCAAATTTTGACCGGTGTGCACAGTGGCGTCGTTGAAGGTCAGCGTCTGTCCGAAGCCATGCGGCGCGAGAGCAGTAGTTTTCCTGCTTTGTATCGCGCGATGATTGCAGCAGGCGAAGGGGCGGGGACCTTGCCGCTGATCACCGAACGGCTTGCAGTTTTACTTGAACGGCAGGCGGAAATGCGCGGCAAACTGATTGGCGCTCTTGCTTATCCTGCCATCCTGTCGCTCGTCGCGATCTTAGTTGTGATGGGGCTAATGGTGTCGGTCGTCCCGCGTGTGGTCGAACAATTCGACAATGTTGACCAGCAATTGCCGCTCATTACGCGAATTGTGATTGGCATTTCGGCCTTTTTGGCCAATTATTATTGGGTGATAATTATCGTCCTTTTGTTAGGGGCATTCCTGTTTGCCCAAGCCTTGAAGCAGCCCGCATTCCGCTTCGCTGTTGACCGCAGTGTTTTGCGCATACCCTTGCTTGGCAAGCTTTTGCGCAACTTGCATGCTGCGCGGATGGCGCGAACGTTGGCGACGATGGTCGCAAGCCGTCTGCCGTTGCTAGAAGGGTTGCGTCTGACAGGTGGGACGATTCGGAATAAAGTCCTATCGGCCGCCAACGACGATATCGTCGAGGCCGTGCGCAGTGGCGGAAGCCTATCTGGCGCAATGCGTACCAGCGGTGTTTTCCCGCCGCTTCTCGTGTATCTTACGGCCAGTGGCGAGAGCGCGGGCCAGCTTGATCAAATGCTTGAACGCGCCGCCGAATATCTGGAACGCGAATTTGACAATTTCACCAGCACGGCGCTGTCGCTGCTGGAGCCGCTGATTATCGTTGCGATGGGCGGTGTGGTGGCTGTCATCATATTGGCAATATTGTTGCCTATTCTTCAACTTCAAAACCTTACGGGACTTTAGACATGCTCCGCATACTTTTTCATCTTTTCACTGACACCAGCCGGGCGCCACTTAAGTTCCGCCGGAAATCGGTAAAAGTCGAGCGCAATGGCTTTACGCTTGTCGAGATGATGGTGACGTTGTTCATTCTAGCGCTGCTGACAACTGTCGTAGCTATAAACGTTTTGCCTAATCAGGACAAGGCCATGGTCCAGAAGGCGCGGGCAGACATCGCCGTCTTGGGTCAGGCCATGGAAACCTACCGGCTTGATAACCTGACATATCCGGATGCGGGTGCTGGCCTGCAATCTTTGGTTACGCCGCCTGCAACGGGCGGAATGCGCAGCGAAGGATATATCAAGAAGTTGCCGATGGATCCTTGGAACCGCCCATATCAGTATAGCATGCCCGGAAAGAGTGGCGCTTTTGATATCTATTCGCTTGGAGCCGATGGTGCGCCTGGCGGCGAGAATGAAAATGCCGATATCTACGGCGACTAAGCGGTCAGTTCATCAATCGATCCGGGATAATGAGCGCGGCTTCACTCTGGTGGAGCTGATGGTGGTGCTATTTATCATTGGCATCGCCAGCAGCGCCGTTGTGATGTCCGTGCGTTCGCCGGAGCGCGGTGTCCGTGATGAAGCCGAGCAATTTGCTGCACGTGTTGCCGCCTTGCGTGACAATGCAATCCTTCAATCGCGCACTATGGCGGTTACCGTGCGGCCGTCGGGCTATGGATTTGAGGCGCGTGAAAAAGGCACGTGGACATCTTTGTCAGAACCGCCCTTTGCAACCACCGACTGGCAGCGTGGCACGTCGGTTCAATTGTCAGGCGGCCGCCAAATGCGTGTGGCTTTTGACAGCACTGGCATGCCCTCTACTGCTGCGAATATTGTAATCAAACATGACAATATTGCGGTAACGCTCATGTTGGCTGCAAACGGAGATGTTCGCGTTGTCCGTTAAGACATCATTGCCACGCAATGGTTTCACCTTGTTGGAAATCATGGTGGCACTGGCGATATTTAGTCTCGCTGCATTGGCGATGGTTCGTTTGCAGGGATATTCGGTGCGCTCGACGTCCAATTTGGGCGACAGCAGCATTGCCTGGCAAGTCGCGCGCAATGTCGCGGTTGACATTCTGTCTAACCCCGCACCGCCCACTTTGGGCGAGACACGCGGCGAAGAAGTCAATGGCGGACAAAACTGGATATGGTCGGCAAAGGCGAGCCCTACAGACGACAGTCGTCTAGTTATGGTGGATATTGAGGTGGCAGGTACCGGCAATGCGTCGCTGCGAAAGGCCCGCCTGACAATCGCAAGGCCAATTGAACAGTGACCAAGCTTCGCAAGTCAGAAGCTGGCTTTACGCTTATTGAACTTATGGTGGCGCTGGCTATTTTTGCGCTTATTTCTGTTGCTGGGGTAACGCTCTTGCGCTCAGGCAGTGACACGCAGATCGCGGTGAAAAAGCGGCTTGAAG
>JAZKGS010000011.1:17819-52321 GCA_040385805.1 Pseudomonadota bacterium
CTTAAGCGGTTAAGTTGGCCAATGCTTGACGGGTCGGCACCTGCCGATGCAGCGACATTGTTGGACAATGTCACGTCCGCGACTGCCGAATATCGCGATGATGACGGCCAATGGCGTTCCGACTGGAGCGCGACCGATGCCAACGCCTTGCCCCGCGCAATTGCCCTGCGCGTGATAGCCAATGGCAGGGCAGAAGTCCGCATGCTATTCCTCGTCGGTCCGCAAACTCGTGTTCCACCGCCGACCGCCGGGGTGGAAACGCCAGGATGATGCGGCCAAAGCCTTCGGAACGCGGTGCGGCTCTGCTGTCAGTGTTGCTTATGGTCGCCGTGCTTGCGGTGATTGCTGCGACCACGCTTGACCGCTTGACCCTGTCGAGCAAACTGTCTTCTAATGGCAACGCACTGGCGCAAGCACGCATGTTTACATACGCAGCAGAATCGATTGCTGCGGCCAGAATTGAGGATTTGCTTGCGCGTGATGCGGCGCAAACTACGCTAGAGGGTAATTGGCTTGGAACGTCGCAAAGCCTTCCTATTCCCATCGGATCGGCAACGGCGACATTGCGCGATGGCGGTAATTGTTTCAATCTGAACAGCCTCGTCACTGATGCCGAAGGGCGTTATCTTGCGAACGCGACGGGCATGGCGCAGATGACGTCGCTAATGGTGGCCTTAAGCATTGATGAAAACACCTCGCGCATGGTAGCCGCTGCCGCTGCCGATTGGGCGGATAGCGACACCACGCCTGTGGCAAATGGTGTGGAAGATGACGCTTACCGATCGGCGGTGAGCCCGTATCTTGCCGCTAACAGACCCTTTGCTCATCCAAGCGAGTTGCGCGCGGTCAAGGGTGTTACCCCTGCGATTTATGCCAAGCTTCAGGACTGGATTTGCGCGCTGCCAAAGTCAGTTTTATCGCCACTTAACGTCAACACTTTGCTTCCTGAGCAGGCGCCGTTGCTGGCTATGTTATTTGCGCCAGGTCAGATGAACCTCGCTATGGCGCGTAGCTATCTCGCCAAGCGGCCATCTAGTGGCTATGGCAGCCTCATTCGATTCTGGGCCGCACCTGAACTTGCGGTGCTTGAGCCGACTTCTCAGGTGCAAGGGCAGGTTAAACTGACGAGCAATTATTTCCTTTTGAACACGCAAGTTTCATTTGGCGAACTCACGCTCGTCGGTCAGTCGATGATTGTCGCTTCCCCTGTCCCTGCGCGTGTCGTTTGGCGCAGCTGGGGGGAAGAGGAGTGACTCTGCTCATTACCCGATTCCCCAAGACCGACGCGGACGACCCGCTGGTCTATCGGATTATTGAGGGCGCTTGGCAAAATGCAGGCGCTCTGTCTGAATTTATTCCCGCAACCGACGACGCCACGGCGATGGCGGTCATAGCACCGGAAGATGTGCGCTGTACTTGGCTTGCTCTTCCCGATTTGGAAGCGCGCCAAGCCGTTGGCGTTGCCAAATTGCGTGCCGCTGAACAATCGCTTGGTTTGATTCATGCCAGCGCTGGCCTGGATTTTGACGATGTTGTCGCGACCGCAACGATTGCGCCTGATGTCATGCAACATGGTCTCGACCGTCTTGCCTTGCGTGGTCTAAATCCGGATATTGTGATACCTTTTGCGCTTGTTCTACGCCCAAATTCGGACGGCATTTTCCGGGCTGAACTGGATGGCATGGCTGTGCTGAAAGGTGCGCAAATTGCCATTCCGGATGAATCTGTTTTGCGCGACATATGTATCGGTTCGGCGCCAATAGAGCAGATCGATGCCGAAACGGTTAGGGCAATGCTGTTGACGGCAAGCGCGGCGCCCTTGGTGAATTTGCGCGAAGGCATGTTCGCAAAGCGGGAACGTACAATTTGGGCCAGCGCGACGCAGCGCATGTGGATCAGGCGGATATTGACCTCGCTGCTTGCCGTTACGATGATGCTGACCATAATAACGCTGGCAAAATATTGGCGCGCCACCAGCGCCGAAAATGAGACTGCGCTTGCAGCTGCGCAAAAAATTGATCCATCGATTCAGGATATTGAACAGGCTGAAAGCGCGCTGGTGAACGCGCTTAACCAAAAGGGCCTAGTGCAGGGCAGCTTTGCCCCGCTGTCCGCTGGATTATGGCGCAGTGTGAAAGCGTCGCCAAACGTCTCTGTGCGCGAACTGCGTTTCACGCCCGACGGGATACTGTCCGTTGTGTTGGCAGCGCCTACTGCAGATAATATCAACAAGACGCTTTTGGCCATTCAACAGGACGGATTTCGGATAACTGCGACCCCGCGCCAAGACGCAAGCGGGGCAACATTGGTTGATGTTACGATGAGGTTGCCATGATAGCCGCCTTTCGCTTGTGGTTTGCCGCGCTGACGCAGCGTGAAAAATGGCTTGTTACCCTCGCTGGGGGGCTGACGGCTTTGGTCGTTGGTGTGTTCGGTATAATCCTGCCAATTTTGTCCAGCCTTGATCAGGCCGCACTGGACCTGGACGAAGCGGCTCAGCGGCGCGGGCGGATAGTGGCCTTGGTTGAATCGACCCAAGCGCAGCAGACCGGCTCAGGTCAAGCCGTGGGTTCAGATATTGGCTTGTTGGTAACGCAAAGTGCAGCCGAAAAAGGGTTTGATCTTGTCAAATCGCCCAATGCTCCGCCGGGACAGGTCGGTTTCCGGATCGACCAAGCCCGCGCACCGGCATTGTTGGCCTGGCTAACAGAGCTTGAGGCCCAAAATATCGTGGTCCGTGGCGTCACAATGCGTTCCGGATCGAATGGCACCGTCACTGTTGATGCCCAAATGCAGATGAGGGCGAAATGAAACGTCGCTTCATTTTCGCGTCGATTGTAGTCTTGCTGGCCTGTCTTGTCATTTTTATGCCGCTGCGCACAATCGTTGGCGGCGAGGGCGTAACTGCGCGCAAAATTGACGGGATTATTTGGGACGGGTCCGTGCGCGACCTTCGGCTAGGGAAGCTGCCAGTCGGAGACGTAAACGCACGGTTGCTGTTCTGGCCATTATTTCTCGGACGGGCCGAAATGTTGCTTTCACGGGGCAACGCGCAATTCGCACCAGGGATTTCCGGTAGCGTGTCGCGCGGGATAGGCGGCGTTTCGGTGAAAGACCTGAGCGCGACATTGCCGGTGGGCTCTCTATTTGCGCCATTTCCAGCCGAAAATATACAGTTTGAAGGTTTTTCCGCGCGCTTTGCCGCCGGGCGATGCATCGATGCAGGAGGGCAAGTGCGGCTGACTTTGTCCGATACCGTACCCGGTCTTGACCTGCAAAATGGGATGCTTGGAAAGCCCCGGTGTGATGGCGCACAATTGCTGCTGCCATTGGCCAGCCAATCTGCGATGGAACGGGCAGATATCCGGCTGTCGGCCGATGGTGCATATACGGTTACAGTGACGCTTGACGCAAACAGAGGCGATCAGGCGGCGTTATTAAACCTTGCCGGGTTCCGGCCAGTGGCAGGTGGCTATCGGCTTGTTCAAAAGGGCAGGTTCTGAACCAGCTTTTGCTGTCGCTCGGCGATATACTATTCGCCTTGCCTTTTTGGTACAGATTGACGCTGGCGGTCGCGCTGGGCGCCATTTTGGGCAGTTTTATCGCTGCCTTGTGCAGCCGTTGGCCGCGCGGGGAGGGGGTTTCCCATGGCCGGTCGCGTTGCGAGGCGTGTGAAACTATATTGGCGGGTAAAGATCTCGTGCCTGTCCTATCCTATATACTGCTTAAAGGCAGATGCAGATATTGCGGTCATCGTATCGGTGCAGCGGCGCTGTACATCGAGCTGATCGCCGCTGCTATTGGGGTAATAGCAATATCGATGCTGGCAGGTGGTGCGGCCATAGCCGCGGCGATCTTTGGATGGCTGCTGCTGCCGCTGGCTATCCTTGATTATCAAAAATTGTGGTTGCCCAATCGTCTAATTTTGGTCCTGGCCGTGGCCGGCCTGCTATTTGGCCCAACGTTGGCACCGGACATATCGTGGCTTGATCGAGCTATGGGCGGCGTTTTTGGCTTTCTGTCATTGGAAATCATCCGGCAAATTTTCAAAGCCCTGCGTAAGGTCGATGGCATGGGAGGCGGCGACCCAAAGTTGTTTGCCGCGATGGGGATATGGCTCGGATGGCAAACATTGCCAATGACCTTATTATTGTCGTGCCTATTAGGTTTTGTATTCGTTCTGGCCATTTATCTGCGCGGTAAAAGTCACGCTGTACAACTGCCCTTGGGTTCATTTCTATGCATTGGTGTGTTTTTTCTGGCGGTTTTTCCTGCCGACATTTTCGCTCTTTAGGCCTGCAATTTCGGGGCGAGCAAAGGCACGACAAGCTTCACACATAATCCTTCAAGCGCCCAAACGAAATCAACACTGCTTCCTGGTCGTTCCTGACCAAAGACACCAATGACAGTCGTGCCAAACCCCTTTTGTTTGGGGGCAGATACAGGCGGCCCACCTTTTTCGCTCCACAAAAGGTTCAGAATGCGGTCGCGCCCTTCCTCCTCAGCCACGCTCCATTCGACCGTCAGCTGCCCATTTTCAGCCGACAGACAACCATATTTCGCAGCATTGGTCGTCAATTCGTGAATGATGAGTGTAAGCGATTGCGCCGTTGCCGGCTCCAGCATCACGGGTGACCCATGTAACACAATATTCGCGCCATCATTGCTTTTGTACGGCGTTAATTCGGTTTCCAGTAGGGACTTAAGCTCAGCGCCCTCCCAGTTCGACGCAGCAATCGCCCCGTTTGTGTGCGCTAGCGCCCGAATGCGCTTTGCAAGCCCGTCTTTTAATTCCGCAACGCTGTTTGCGCGCGATAGCGCCACGATGCCTTGCACGACGGCCAACAAATTGCGTGCCCGGTGCTCCACTTCCCGAACAAGCATTGTTTCGCGCATCTGGCTTTTGATGATGTCGGAAATATCGACCGAGACACCCGCAAGACCGGACAGATTGCCTTCGCTGTCGAACAGTGGTGATTTCGTAGTTCTATAAATCCTGCGGACTCCGTCCGTGTCGGTGATGACTTCTTCCACCACCAAAGTCTTTCGCGTTTTAAGCACCTTGCGGTCGTTTGCGCGGATGGGTGCAAAGTCTTCGGCGCGCGCAAATAAACGCTCCTCTCCGACCATTTTTAGCTCGTCTATAGTTTTAGCATTTACTATCCGAAGCGCTGCACCATTGGCGTAGATCGTTCGAAATTGCAGATCTTTTGCATAGATTTGATCCGGAGACGCCTCGCTGATCGCCGACAGCAGATTTGCGGTTTCTTTCGCTTGGGACTCAGTTGCGGCAAGGCTTGCAGACCGTTCGGCAATCCGATCTTCAAGCGTTTGATTTAAATAATATAAATCTCGAATGCCTTGCCGATTTTCTTCCGCTATCGCGCCGATTAAAAGCCCGGTCGTTGCTACGACTATCAGAAAGAGCTGAAGCGCTTCGTTCTGATAATCCATATACATCAAGGGGCGTGCAAACGGCCCAAGACCAATAAGCGTAAATAGAACAGCAAATAGTGAAATTGCAACAATGGCCACAATTGCACCGGGAATGCGAAAGCTGAGCGATGCCCATAACAATGGCGGAATCATCAAATAAGCGAAGGGTGCGATGCCGCCGAGCGAAATGGCCGCCATTGCGCCGAAAACAAATACCAACGCGCTGACCTCGCGCATCCGACTGGAAGTGACGCGCATAGGCCGCGCTGCAATGTTCAATAACAGCAAGCCTACTGGGGCGGCTATAATAGCGCCGGTGGCATCTCCCAGAAATAACCTCTGCCAGAAATCGGACAATGGCCTTCCATAAGACCAGCCCAGCCCGATGCTACCCGTTGTCGCGCTCAAAATCGGCATTACCACCCCGGCTATGGTGACGAATAATGCTGTCTGCCGGGTCGTGGCGAGGAACGGGGACGGTTGGCCAAATCGCCGGATGGCCAGTGCGCCGATCATAACCGCCATGCTATTGCCTGATGCCAGCAGCAAAGCGGGACCAATATCATGGTCATACCAAATGGAATTGCCGGTAATCTCAGCAGAAATCGCTGCAGCTACCGACAATGGCCACCGTCCTTGGGGTGACGCCAACAAAACGGAGAGCAATATGCCTGCGGGAAGCCAGATCGAAATACCTGAGCCCGGAATGGTCCACAGCAGCTCGGTGATGGCAGCAGCTAGCAAACATGCACAATAAAGTGCAACTGCCTCAAACACTTGCCTTTGGGAAATGTTGTTTACAGCCATCAATAATCCCGGTCTGTGGAACATCAGACCGGGACAGAATATAGATTAGCTTATGTTTTTCCAGTACCTTTGCGTAAAACGCCGACTGAATTTGTGACGTAGTCCTTGTGCCTAAAGTTCCAACGTATCAACGTCCTTGTTTTAGGCCGTGTGCAAACTGCGTAACCTAAACAAATGTACTATTTGGGTTGAGCAATTGCCCGGTCAGCAGCGGGGTAATCCTCAGATGTTACTGTTGAAACATTTTCTCGATCTTCAACATCCTCCTGCGGAAGGCTGGGGTTAGCCCGTGGGTCATTGCTTTGATTGTCGGGACGGGCATCACCCAAGGGACCACGATCCATTTCAGTCTCAACGGATGGTTGACCGACTGTTTTTTTTGAAGTCATGCGGCCATTACCCCTTCTTTGTTCAATGCCGCGGTCAACGCCGTATTTGCTTCAACACTCAGCTTTTCGCGTAGTTGCGGGAAAAGAGTGTTTTCTTCTTCGCGTTGATGGCTTTCGACCTGACGGCGAAATTCGGCGACTTTTGTCCCCCATGCCTGGTCAGAGGGTTCCATGTTGCCAAGTTCATAAAGGAACTGCTTCACATAACCATGATCATTGTTAAGCTCATCTGCTTCAGCAGTAAGGCCATTTTCCCGCAGGGTAGGATAAACAACATTCTCTTCTTCTAACGCATGCTTGGTCAGCGCATGCTTGAGTTGAAGGAGGTACATTGTGCGTTTCGCGGTATTTTCGGGCCCTGTTTGTTGAAGCTTGTCAAAAATCATTAAAGTCGCATCATGTTCTGCCTTCAAGATTTCGTCCCATTCACCGTAAGTGGATTCCATCAACTGCATCACGACTTTGCGTCCCGCATTGGCCATCAATCCAACCACGAGGCCACCCACGGCAGCCGTTACCACTTTTGAAGTTGAATTACCGTCACCATTTTTAATGTGCTGATCCATTTTTCATCTCCTTTTCCTGATAAGGGATAGAACAGTCGGTTATAATGGTGGTTCCTCAGCATGTCCGATCAGAGGCAGGTTTGCGATGAACCGAAAAGTGCGAGCGCCATAAGTTCAAATGGGAACGTTCCAAAAGCAGGCAGGTTTTCCGGTGGCTCACTAATAAAGGAAATTACACGTGCGCGACTGCGTAATTATCGGCGGTGGGCCAGCGGGTCTGACCGCAGCTATTTATCTGGCGCGCTTTCATTTAAATATCGCTGTCATTGATGCAGGCAAAAGCCGCGCTTTGTGGATTCCTGAAACACACAATCATGCTGGTTTTCCCGACGGCATTGCCGGTGTCGACCTTCTTGATCGCATGCGGGAACAAGCCGTTAAATATGGCACAAAATTTATTCAGGGCCGGGTGTCACGAATAACCCGGGAAGGAGAAAGCGCTCCCTTCGTTCTGGAATTCGGGCATGGACAGGTCGAAGCATCCAAAATCCTTATGGCGACAGGCGTCGTAAATAGACGCCCCGCAATTCACGAAGATTTGCATGCACGCGCACTTGCCGAAGGCCGCTTGCGCTACTGCCCCGTTTGCGATGGCTTTGAAGTTACCGATAAAAACGTGGCTGTCATAGGCACGGGTGACAAGGGATTGTCCGAAGCCATTTTCCTACGCGGTTTTACGAACCGCGTGACGCTCGTTTGTCCCGAAGCTGTTCACGACCTTGACGATGCTGCCTGCCAAAAAGCAGATCATTTTGGCATAAAGCGTATCGATGGCCCGACACTTGTCGAAGGGATCGACAATGACGGGATCAACCTTCGTGTTGGCAGTTCAGTGATAAGCTTTGACTCTGTTTATCCTGCTCTTGGTTCCGACGTGAACAATATGCTTGCTCAAATGGCTGGTGTGAAGTGCAGTGAAACAGGTGCAATCATTGTAGACACCCACCAGCGGACGTCCGTGCAGGACATTTATGCGGCCGGTGACGTTGTGCTTGGACTCGATCAGATTAGTCATGCGATGGGCGAGGGAGGTGTTGCTGCGGTCGCGATACGTAATGATTTATCGGATACGGCGCCTCTATTGCGATGATGACGCCCCGCTGCAGTGGGCACCTTGTGTGTTGCTGCCAATCTATCGGCAACCGCGCGTAGAACAGGCGGGCTGAAACCAAAGCCGCAATGTGCCGAACGAACAGCGATGTTGCGGGCATCTGGTGTGTTTGGCTCGCGGCAGGCTTGCCATGGCACAATGCCGTCGCTTCGTGAGTAAAAGGAGCACGCCGGTACTGGCAAAGGCAGTTTGCTCTCCGCAATCTGTGCCTGCGCAACCGGATCGCGCAAGCTGTGGCCGCTCAATCGTTCATAAACTTCCCACGCGCTGCTCGCAAATGGGTCGCCGCCAAATGGTGATCCAAGGCAAATGACTTCGCGAACCATTTTCGGACTACGCCGCGCAACCATTCGCGCCATGATGCCGCCCATGCTCCACCCAATCAATGTTAGTGGCTGTTGCTGGTCACGATACACCTGTTCAATACGTTCGATCAGCCGTTCATTGTGAATCCCAATGGTTTTGGCGCCCAGATTGCGACCCAAAGCCCACGGATGGACGCTATAGCCTAAAAAGGTCAAATATTGCCGAATTACCAAAGTAGAACGATCGGTCATGCCGATACCGGGGATGACAAAAATTGGTCGGCGGTCTCCCTTTGGCGCCGACGACATATTAACCCACCCGCCGGGAAGTGTGGCCATCGCGTATAAGGCACGCGGCACTTCGGCCCATGCGAGCCAGCGTTTATATGTCCGTTCATAGTTCATAGAGGAATGAACAAAGGGTTTAGTGATATCGTTCCAATATGTGTCCCACAAGTTGTCCTTCAGTCGGTGGCAACTATGGCTTTGCGACACACAATATTTGCGCAAATGCGTGTTCGAGGTCCCGAAGCATATAAGGCTTTTGCAGGATTGGCGCTTTGTGGGTATTTGCTGTAGTTGCGCCATAGCCCGTAGCCAAGATGAACGGGATACGCCGTTCAGCCAAAACATCAGCTATGTCCGTGCTGTTCCCGTCGCCCAGATTGACATCAAGAACTGCGGCGTCAAATTTCTCTGCGCGCGCCATTTCTATGCCTGCCTGCAGGTTTGTTGCCGGACCGACTGCAATTCCGCCAATTTTCATGACCATATCCTCAAGCATCATGGCGATGAAAGCCTCATCCTCCACTAACAATATGCGCTTTCCTTGAAGCATTCAGTCCTCACTTTCGGGCAATTGGGCCGCGAGCAGTCTGACCGTGTGCGACAGTTCTTTCCGGCTCCAGCCGCAGATCGTGCAGAAATGGTTGCTGTCCAAAGTGGACCGCCTTTCAAGGGCAAAAGGCTGAAAGCTGGCTTCCCTTATAATCCACTGTTCCAAAATTTGTTCTCGATCCTCAGGATGGAATTATTGTGCACCAGTCAATGCGAGTTGCCGCTGTATAACTGCACCCCGCAAAGGCGGCATAAACTTGGCTCACAAACAGCCGGGCTTGGTCTGAATGTGTGACCAACACCGGCACTCGTGCCAATCCCGCCACCAACCGGAATGTAACGTCTTCCTCCGCCAACCGCGCGCGTGCGATGGCTGCATTTAAATACTGATTGCGCCCTTCAAATCAGATCAACATTCCTGTCGTTGAAGCTGACGCAGTGTTTGCTCGCCACCTTAGCGATTGGCGCGCACTTTTGTTCCGTCTCGCCCGACAGTGCATATCGAAATTTGGCACCGTAGATCCGTCAGCGGAACCTTATTTCGCGCCATTCATTTTGCTTCTGGCGGTAAACTGGAGACGATGCCTCATGCTTTTCATCCTTGGTATGTTCGTTTAACATGGCCGCGCGCCCATATTGGCAGGGACAGATCCGGCTTGCCCTCGTATCCATCCCCGTAGAAATTTATTCGGCCACACGCAGCGGCCCGAGCATATCGTTTCGTCAAATTCATGAACCGTCGGGCAAGCCCATTCATTATGACAAAGTGGTCACTGGCATTGGCCCCGTCGATGCCGATGAAATCATGAAGGGTTATGAATACAAAAAGGGCAATTACGTCCTGCTGGACGAAGACGAGATCGACGCGGTCAAGCTTGAAAGTAAGAAAACGCTTATCCTGTCGCAGTTCGTCGAGAAGGATGACATCGACCCCATTTATTTCGAAAAGCCTTATTATGTCGTGCCGTCCGACGATCTCGCGGAAGAGGCGTTTATCGTTTTGCGCGAGGCGCTGAAACGCACGCGCAAGATTGGCATTGGCCAACTGGCTTTGCGTGGCCGTGAATATATTGTGAGTCTAAAGCCATGCGGGTCGGGCCTCGTCCTTGAAACCCTGCGCTATGATGAAGAACTGCATAAGGCTTCGTCTTACTTTCACGGCATTGGGAAGGCAAAGCCCGACAGCGATTTGTTGGGGCTCGCGACTGATCTAATCGAGAAGAAAAGCGGTAAGTTTGACGCAGGCGAATATAAGAACCGCTATGTCGATGCATTGAAGTTGCTGATTGAAAAAAAGCTGAAAAACAAAGGCGCGAAGATTGAAGCTGAAGACGAGCCGGAGCGGCCAACGGGCGGAAATGTCGTTGACCTTATGGCTGCGTTGAAAAACTCGCTGGGTGAGGGGACGGAAAGTGCAAGCCGAAAGGCAAAGCCGGCCAAAGCAGCAGCGGCGTCCGCCAAGGCAAAGCCAGCGGCAAAACGGCCCCCGGCGCGCAAGAGTGCGTAAGAAGCCATGGCGAAAGAGAACGCACTTTCGAAATATAATGCCAAGCGCAACTTCGATATAACGTCAGAACCAAAGGGCGAGATCGGCAAGAGCGATGGCCGTATTTTCATAGTCCAGAAGCATGAAGCTTCGCGTTTGCATTTTGATTTCAGGCTTGAGCTTGAAGGCGTTCTAAAAAGCTGGGCAGTGACCAGGGGGCCAAGCCTAAATCCCGACGATAAAAGGCTTGCCGTCCGAACTGAGGACCATCCCATTTCCTACGCCGAGTTTGAAGGCGTCATCGCTAAAGGTGAATATGGCGGTGGGACCGTTATGTTGTGGGACACGGGCCATTGGGAACCCGTTCCGGGCAAAGACCCAAAGGTCACGATACAAGAAGGGCATTTGCATTTCTTTTTGTTTGGGCAACGGATGAAAGGCGAATGGCTGCTTGTTCGCATGAAACCGCGCGGAAAAGAGAAGGCTGAGAACTGGCTGCTGCGGAAGATACAGGACGAAGCGGCGAGCAGTGAAAAGGTTCTTGTCGATACCGAATTGACGAGCATCACGACAGGCCGAACGATGCGGGAGATCGCTGCCGGTAAAAAGGCTGTGAAGGCACCAAAACCGGCTAAGGTGGTCAAACCCAAAGCGCCTGCAAGACAAACGAAATTGAAAATACCTGCATTTTCCGAACCTCAGCTCGCGACGCTGGTGGACAGGGTGCCGGAGGGCAAGGGCTGGATTCATGAAGTCAAATATGATGGCTATCGCTGCCTGATTGCGGCGGCAGGGCAGGACGTCCGCGCTTACACCAGAAGCGGTCTCGATTGGTCAGAGAAATTCGTAGAAATCGTCGAGGCTGTTCGCGCACTGCAATTACCCTCCTGCCTTATCGACGGAGAGATTGTCGCTTTGGACAAGGATGGCCGTCCAAATTTCTCGCATCTGCAGTCTGTTTTGAAGGGCGGAACGGGTAAGCTCGCCTTTTTTGCCTTCGACATTTTGGAGGCAAATGGAAAATCGCTCCGTGCGCTACCCAACGTGGAACGCAAGGAGCATCTGGAAGCGATTTTAAAGCCCGCTGAGGGCAATAAGACAGTGATTGTTGCAGACCATGTGGCGCAAGGGGAAAAGCTATTCCAGACGCTTTGTGGAGAGGGATATGAAGGCATCATCTCCAAGAAAGCGGATGCGCCATACGCAGGCAAGCGGACGCGCAATTGGTTAAAGGTCAAATGCACAGCGCGGCAGGAATTTGTCATCATTGGCTTTATCAAAAGCGACAAGGCGAGGGGGTTCAAGTCGCTGCTGCTTGGCACTTGGGTCGGCGATGAACTGCATTATGTCGGTAAGGTCGGGACCGGGTTTACGGCATCGTTGATGAATGAACTGCTCGACAAAATGAAACCTCTTGGACGGAACGACGCGCCAGCCAGCGTGCCGAAAGTTTCGGGGAAGGGTGCATCCTGGGTGGAGCCCGAATTGGTTGCGGAAATTGCCTATGCCGAAATGACAGCGCCGTTGGATGAAGGCGGGGTATTGCGGCATGCCAGCTTCCTTGGTTTGCGGGAGGATAAACCTGCCCGCGAAGTGAAGCCCGAGAAAGCGGCCGCCATCAAGGACGAGCCGCAGTCGAACGTCGCCATCACGAACAGAGAACGCGTTATTTTTCCGGAATCGGGGATCACTAAAGGCGCTTTGGCCGATTATTACGCGCTGCTTTCGGATGCAATTTTGCGCAACATGACCGACCGCCCTTTAAGCGTGGTCCGATGCCCTCAAGGACGAGCGAAGCAATGCTTTTTCCAGAAACATGATGCTGGCACTTTTGGTCCCGATGTCCACCATGTGGCCATAAAAGACAAAGATGGCCACAGTGACGACTATCTCTATGTCGACAGCGCAGATGGAATCGTCGGCTGTGTTCAGATGGGGGCGATTGAGTTCCATGGCTGGGGCGCCCGCGTTCCAAATTTTGAGCAACCAGACAAATTGATTTTTGATCTCGATCCCGACGAGGGGTTAGATTTCGAGGCAGTGAAAAAGGCGGCGTTGATTATCAAAGCCGAGTTGTCGCATATGGGCCTTGTCAGCAACGCGATGCTGTCAGGGGGCAAGGGCATCCATGTTGTAGTGACGCTCGACGGAACGGATGACTGGCCGACCGTGAAAGATTTCGCGAGCCGATTTGCCCAGGCTATGGCGCAAGCCAAGCCGGACTTGTTTACCTCAAATATTCGCAAAGCTGAACGCAAAGGGCGGATATTTATCGACTGGCTACGCAACCAACGTGGTGCCACAGCGGTGCAACCATGGACGGTGCGTGCCCGCGAAGGCGCGCCGGTGGCGATGCCCATTGAATGGGATGAACTGCCGAATTTGAAAAGCGCTGCGACTTATTCTTTACAGGACATTGATACGATCCTGACGCGCGCGGCGTCGAAAAACTTGCGCGAATGGGCATCAAAAGCGCAGAAATTGCCTTCGCTATAGCCTATTGCGCAGGTTCAGCAGCGACGGGTGCTGCCGCGTCGATCTCGGCCTTGGCGTCTGCCTCAATCAACTTGGTCGCCTCTTCGGCCGCTTTTTCAATCGACAGCTTCTGCTTGGCTACTTCTTCCTGTTGCGTAGCAGCGTCCGCAGGAGCGGCTTCGGTAGTCGCCGGGGTGGCGTCACACCCGGCGACTACCACCAACACAAACGCCAAGCAGAGGCCATGTTTCACTGCGCGGGCTCCGGCTTCAATTCGCCTTCGTAATTCGCCAGCAACGCCAAGGTCGCCGTCCATGCGGCGACATTCTGGCGAAGCTCGGCCTTATCGACCTTGTCCAACGTATCGTCGGGCGTGTGGTGCAGGTCAAAATACTTCGTTCCGTCCTGCTGCAAATCCACAATGCCAAGCTTTTGTGCTGCAATGATCGCGCCAATGTCAGCGCCACCGCCGGCAAGTTCGCGGCGGGGCACCACGCCCAGAGGCGCGAGCGCTGATACGATCTGCGCACGCAATGCATTGGCGCTTTCGGGAAGGCGGAAATCGACCGCCCAAATCCTGCCTGCGCCAAAGTCGGATTCCATCGCCAAGGCATGCGGCTCATTGGCATGTTTCGCGCCATAATCGCGGCCACCCCAAATGCCAACTTCTTCAGCGCCAGCCCATAGCAAGCGTACCGTCCGCTTTGGTTGCCCCATGGACATCAAGTGCTTTGCTGCTGCACCAATCACGCCGCAGCCCGCCGCGTCATCAATAGCGCCTGTACCAAGGTCCCAGCTATCCAGATGGCAGGCAATGACGATAATTGGCAAGCTTGGGTTTGTACCCTTCACCTCAGCCAGCACGTTACCGGATGTCTGCATCCCGATATTTTGCGGAGTAAGCTTTAACTTCATGCGCACCGGCTTACCGCGCGCAATCATGCGTTCGAGGTTTTCCGCATCCGGAATCGACAATGCACCTGCGGGAATTGGCGCTACGCCGGGTTCGAAATTCGTGTTCCCGGTATGTGGATTACGGTGATAGTCAGTACCGATAGACCGGATCACGATGGCCGCAGCGCCTTTTTTGGCAGCGATATTCGGCCCGACAAAGCGGGCAGGACCAAAGGCACCATAGCTGCTGCCGTCCTGCGTTGCCTTCATATTGTGGCTGACAAAAGCGATCTTCCCTTTCAGGCTACCGTCCGGCGCAGCGCGTAGGTCATCGACGGTCGGGAAATAGACGATTTCTGCATCGAGTCCCGCATCGCCAGTGCTGCCGCTATTTCCAAGTGCAGTTACTGCCAGCTTTTGTGGAAAAGGCGCGGAGATTTCAGCGGTCTCTTCGCCCCGAACCCAGGTGGGCATCTGATATTCTTCAACACGTACATTGTCGAAGCCCAATGCCTTTAGCTTTTTCACCGACCAAACCCGTGCGCGCGCCTCTGCTTCAGTGCCGGCTTGCCGTTGTCCAATCTCGGTCGTCAGGCCTTCGGTAATATCATAAGCAATGTCGTCGGATTGAAGCGCCTTGTCGCGCAGGTCGGCGATCGAAGCTGCCTTGGAGCCTGAGGGCGCGGCGAAGGCAATTGAAGGGGAAAGGAACAGCGTCGAGGCTGCGGCGAACAGAGCAATGTTTTTCTTCATGGCGCGCAGGCTTAATCCCATCGCACAGTTTTGCAATCCCGCCTTGCGAGGAATCGTGCAGATAGCTAGGGAAGCGGCCAAATCAAAGTAATGCAACACAGGAACTGATCCCCATGGCAGCCCAATATAGCTACGTAATGAAGGGAATGACCAAAACCTTCCCCGGCGCGAATAAGCCGGTTCTGAACAACATCAATCTGCAATTCTATCCGGATGCAAAGATTGGCATCGTTGGACCGAACGGCACGGGTAAATCCACATTGATGAAAATCATGGCTGGAATGGATACGGAATTCACTGGCGAAGCTTGGCCGGGCGAGCATATTCGCGTTGGCTATCTAGCGCAGGAGCCTGAGCTAGACCCCAACAAAACCGTGCGTGAAAACGTGATGGACGGCGTGCGTCCGGTGGCAGACCTAGTGGACCGCTTCAATGAAATATCGACCATCATGGGCGACCCGCCAGAAGATGCGGATTTTGACGCGCTGATGGAAGAAATGGGCACGCTTCAGGAAAAGATCGACGCCGTTGATGGCTGGTCACTCGACAGCCAGCTTGAGCTTGCCATGGACGCGCTGCGCTGCCCTCCGGGTGACAGCCCGGTCACCAGCCTTTCAGGTGGTGAAAAGCGCCGTATTGCGCTCACACGCTTGCTGCTGGAGAAGCCTGATATATTGCTGCTCGACGAACCTACCAACCACCTTGATGCGGAATCAGTGGCATGGCTGGAAAAGCATCTGGTCGATTATAAGGGCAATGTGATCCTCGTAACCCACGATCGCTACTTCCTCGACAATGTCGTGAGCTGGATCCTTGAGCTCGATCGTGGCCGCTATTTTGTCTATGAAGGCAATTATTCGACCTATCTGGAAAAGAAGGGCAAGCGCCTCGAGCAGGAATCGCGAGAAGACGCTGGCCGTCAGAAAGCGATCAAAGACGAGCTGGAATGGATTCGGCAAAGCCCCAAGGCGCGGCAGACCAAGTCAAAAGCACGTATCAAATCCTTCGACCAATTGGTCGAGGCACAAGAAAACCGCACACCCGGCAAAGCGCAAATTGTCATTCAAATACCCGAGCGCCTTGGCAGCAAAGTTATCGAGGTCAAGAATGTCACCAAGGCATATGGCGACAAATTATTGTTCGAAAACCTGTCTTTCACCATTCCGCAGGGCGGCATCGTCGGCGTCATCGGGCCGAACGGTGCGGGTAAATCGACGTTGTTCCGCTTGATCACTGGCCAGGAAGTTCCTGATTCGGGCGAAGTGGAAATTGGCGAAACCGTCAAGCTTGGCTTCGTTGATCAGAGCCGTGACGATCTGGATCCCAACAAAAACGTATGGGAAGAAATTTCCGGCGGCGCGGATTTCATGAAACTTGGCAAGCATGAAACGCCGACCCGCGCTTATGTTGGTGCGTTCAACTTCAAAGGCACGGACCAGCAGAAAAAGGTCGGTTTGCTGTCCGGCGGTGAACGCAACCGCGTGCATATGGCAAAGATGTTGAAAGAAGGCGGCAACGTGCTTCTGCTCGATGAACCTACGAACGATCTAGACGTTGAAACGCTGTCAGCGCTTGAGGAAGCACTAGAAAGCTTTGCCGGTTGCGCCGTGGTCATCAGCCATGACCGCTTCTTCCTTGACCGTTTGGCGACTCACATTTTGGCATTCGAAGGCGACAGCCATGTCGAATGGTTTGAAGGCAACTTTGAATCTTATGAAGAAGATAAAATCGCGCGTCTCGGTGACGAAGCGACACGTCCGCACCGTGCAACATATAAGAAGATGACGCGTTGATGGTGGCATGAAACGCACACTCCTCGTCATCAACAGGAACAGCGGCAACGCAAATTCGGTTGACGAGGATGTGCTTGCCGCTGGCTTTGCGGCGGGCGGCTTTCAGATTATTGACTGTATTTCGTTACCCAATGACGACCTGCCTTCACGGTCGGAAGTCGAGGCTAAAACTTTCGACACTGTTGCAGTGTGTGCTGGCGATGGCACGATCAGCAGCCTGTGCGCAAATCTGGCGGGGTGGGAAGGCGAGGTTTTAGTCTTGCCCTGTGGGACAATGAATCTGCTTTCAAGGCGCTTGCATGGCCAGCATAGCTTGGCCGAAATCGTCGAACTGTTGCCCAATATCTCTTCGTCAGCGTCGCCGGTTCCCATTATTCTTGTCGGTGAAACCGAAATCCTGACTGGGTTAACCGTTGGTCCTTCTACACGCTGGGGCAAGGTGCGCGAGGGTATCCGGCAGGTCGATATCAGCAGTTTAAGCGAGACGGTACCAGCGGCCTGGTCTGAAACGCTGAGCGATGATGGCGTATGGCTGAACGGCACGCCGCGTGAGGCTTATGCGGGTATATTTATTGAACCGCTTGATGGCGAAAACTTTAATGTTCTTGCGTTTAGGGCCAATGGCCTTGGCGATATGGTAAACCATGGCCTTGCCTGGCTGCGGCACGATTTCCGCGAGGGTCCGCGCGACGAATTAGGGATCATGCCCACCGTAACCGTTATCGGGGACCAGATCGAAACCGGCATATTGGTCGATGGTGAATATGAGGATCGGATATTGCCTTTGACATGTAGCGCGGCCATGTCGTCGGTTCGCTTCTTAAGGATTGCGTCTTGAGAATGTTAAAACAGATCGCTGCGTTTTTGGCTGGATGCGCACTACTGCCTGCGGCGGCAACTACATCTGCTTCCTGGTCCGATGTCGATCGCAGCAATCTTGTCAGCATTGATGACGACATTGCGCGCAATATCTCACGCGAGGGCTTTTTCGACGGCATTCAGGTGAGCGAATATCGCTTTTCAGAAAACGGCTTTGATTGGCACCTCATTCGTTTTGCCAGTGTGGCCAAACCCGGCGGACCCAACTGGGTCGTTCCACATGATGATGAAAACGCGGCCTTCGACGCCATGATTGCCGCGATTCAGACTTATGGCGGCACCGGCATCGCAGTAAATTCCGGCCCGGGTAGCGCGCGGCTTCAATCTGGCGCAGGGGTTTGCGGTGTCAAATCTGCGCGTGTGACCAATTGCGACCCCAACCGAAATTTCGACGTCCGAACGCCTATTTTTACAGCCGCATTTGTAAATCTGTTTCAACCACAGCAGCCGGTGATTGCGTTGCACACCAACAGCCACGGCTTTTCAGGTGATGGCGCTGGTGGCCGTGGCGACATTACGATTTATGACCGGGAAGCTTTTAAGCGCGGCGAAGTAAGACCGCGCAAGAACGGCCTGCTTGCCGTGAACCCGGCAACAGACATGGCAAATCCAGATACGCTCGCATTGACCGCATTTCTTGCGCAACGCGGTAAACCACCGGCAACGGATGCTGACTGTGGAACAGGAATGGCCCAATCAGGCGTCCATTTCTGGCATGAGGCTGTTGGCAAAAGCGATGGCTCACTCTCCAACTATCTTGCGCTCAACCGCCCGGATATTGCTTACATGAATGCAGAAAGCCGCGCAGAGATTAATCTATCACTTGCCGCAGGCCGGCACGCAGTGATGATTAAGGCCTATCTCGAAAAATGTACCGCCTCATGGGACAAGCCAGCACCCCGCCCATGAATTATTCGCGGCGTCCCAACGCCAGCGCGCCCGCCTATGTCCAACATTTGCCAAATAGAGCCACTCAATGGTGTCAATATCAACCAACAAAGCCGTAAAATTCGCCCGGTAATCCACCAGTTGTGCTTCTTCCGGCTGCTTACCTTCAATCCATTCGGGCAGGCCTGACGAGGGTTGAGCCAAGGGTGCTCCGGGGGCGGCCTCTGCCATGTAGCAGCGCCTAGCAAAGGGCGTAGACGCGGACCATGCGTTGTTGGCCAGTTCGCCATCAGGTACTAGCTGCGCATTTCCGGAAAGTCGGATTTGTATCTTTGCCACATGGTCATAAATCAGCACGCTTGAGGCGGGATTTTGACAAATATGTTCTGCCTTGGTCGAGCGCGAGTCCGTATGAAACCGAAGTGTGCGGGCGGCCCGCGATACATCACGCAACACCATTATCCGCAATTGGGGGGAGCTCGATGCGTCAACTGTGCCGACCGTAGGCATATGCGCAGGGCTGTGGCGTTTGGTTACACCCGCAGCGACAAGGCCCCATGCTTCTTCAAAACTTAACTCGAGATTATCATAATAAGCGGGCAGGCTGTGTGACGCGTTCATTGTACCTCAAAACTGTCGTTCTCATCATTCAGAACATAAAGATTACCATCGGATATGCCAAAATAGGCGCCGTGTAGCTTCAATTGCCCGGACTGTTCCCGCGCGGCAATAAAGGGAAAACTACGTAGGTTCGCAAGGCTGACGCGAATGGCCTCCAGCTCAAGGTCGCGTTGCGGGTCCGGGGAACCTGAAGCAAGCACCTTGTCACGGGCAGGCCGGACGATATCCACCCAGCCATCAATGAAGCTATACCCGGCATGGCCAAGATCGCCGCCCTCCAAAGATGCTTTGATGCCGCCGCATTGTGCGTGGCCAAGCACAACAATGTGGCGAACTTCAAGCCCTAACACGCCAAATTCGATGGCCGCAGATACACCGTGCAACCCGCCGCCTGTTTCATATGGCGGAACCAAGTTGGCAACGTTGCGAAGGGCGAAGACCTGACCCGGCGTGGTATCAAACACGGTGGCAGGATCGACTCGGCTATCGCAGCATGAGATGATCATGATTGGCGGTGACTGTCCATCACTTGCAAGCGCATCGTACCTGGCCTTTTGACGGACATAGGCGTCGGATTTGAAACGTTGATAACCTTCAACCAAAACAGCAAATTCGGGCATCAGAAACGCTCTCCTCTTACGACCTGAACGTCACCAACGGTCAACAACATGCCATAGCTATCAAGCAATGGCGCAATTGCTTCGATGAGCGCAGCGGTTTTTATGTCTGATGCTATCGCGAGAACGATGGTCTTGGCGCTCGCGCCAGTCACGTCATCATGCTGCCATTCGCCTGCACGCCCACCGCCTGAATCCACGTGAATGAGGCTCCACCCCGAAATATCTACCGCCTTCAGCTGGCTGACAATGCGCGGCACAAGCGGCGTATCGACCAGTATTTCAATACGTTTGCGGGGAACGGTTTGAACCATATGTCATCCTAAGGTTTGGGCCAAGGCGGCAAAGATGCTGATGCCGAAGATGATGTTAAAAGGAAAGGTTACACCAAGTGACATGCTGAGATAAATGCCAGGATCGGCTTGCGGAAGTGCGAGACGCATTGCCGCCGGTACTGCGATGTAAGAGGCACTTGCCGATAATATTCCAAGCGCTGCGGCCGAGGCGACATCAAGTCCGATCAATGTGCCAATAACGGTCCCAATCGTGCCATTTACCAACGGCAATAAAATCGCGAGGAACACCAAGCGCAATGTCATCTTCCGCGACTGCATCAGGCGACGGGCCGCGATCAGGCCCATATCCAGCAGGAACAAGCAAAGCACACCGCGGAAGCCTGTATCGAATAGCGGTTTTACCGCAGCAAAACCGTCGCTTCCCGCAATCGCACCAATGATGAAGCTACCAACCAATAACATAACAGAAGCGTTGGTAAGCACTTCATGCCATGGCGTGGCGTTGTTCTCGCTAGAACCCGTGTCGCCCCGGCGCGCGAGCATGAGACCACTTATGATTGCAGGCGTCTCCATGAGCGCCAGAACAGCGACCATATATCCCGCTGGACTTAAGCCTTCGTTGGTCAGCAATTCTATCGCTGTTACAAAGGTCACAACACTGACCGAGCCATAATGCGCGGCCACCGCGCCGGCATCGACTTTTGACAACTTGCCAACACTTCGCAGCAACGCGAATGCCAGCACCGGCAAGAGAAAGCTTAAGGCCAGGCCAGCGACGGCGGCAATGATGACTTCAGGGGTAATTCCGCTCTTGGAGACCTCGACCCCGCCTTTCAGCCCGATTGCTGCCATCAAATAGATGGACATCGCTTTGGCAAACGCCTCGGGGATACTCAGGTCTGATTTCAAGGCAGCGGCAACAAAACCAAGCACAAAGAACAGGATTACCGGCGAAGTGAGGGTATCTGCGATCATCATGGGGCCTTTGCGGATTTTGCAACCCATAGCAGGCAAGTTGCAGTTGGCAAGATGGCGCTCGGCGTCTATTCGGGCATCATGAACGCACCAATTAACATGCCCGACCGTCCGGCAAGAGAACGCAAACCTGACTGGATCAGGGTGAAGGCGCCGACCGGAGCTGGCTTTAACGAGACTCGCCGATTGATGCGCGATCTCAATTTGAACACGGTGTGTGAAGAGGCCGCGTGCCCCAATATTGGCGAATGCTGGACAAAAAAGCACGCTACGGTGATGATCCTTGGCGATGTCTGCACAAGGGCTTGTGCGTTTTGTAACGTCAAGACCGGCATGCCACGTGCGGTTGACCCCCTTGAGCCCGAGCATGTGGCTATTGCAGCGGCCAAAATGGGCCTTGAGCATATTGTTATCACGTCAGTCGACCGTGATGATCTACCCGACGGCGGCGCGAGCCAGTTTGTGAAGGTCATTGAGGCGCTGCGTCGCAATACGCCAAACACCACGATTGAAATTCTAACGCCCGATTTCCGTAACAAGGCACAGGCCGCGATTGAAGCCATCGTTACCGCGCGTCCGGATGTGTACAACCACAATCTTGAGACAGTACCGCGTCTCTATCCGACGATCCGTCCCGGCGCGCGTTATTATGCGTCGCTGCGGTTGCTGGAGACGGTTAAGCGCCATGATCCATCGATCTTCACCAAGTCCGGCGTGATGCTTGGGTTGGGTGAGGAGCGGATGGAAGTGCATCAGGTGATGGACGATATGCGCAGCGCCGACATCGATTTCCTGACAATGGGCCAATATCTGCAACCAACGCCAAAGCATGCCAAGGTCATGGATTTTGTTACGCCAGGCGCGTTTGATGCATATGCCGCTATCGCGCGCGCCAAAGGGTTTTTGCTTGTCGCGGCGTCTCCGCTCACGCGTTCGAGCTATCACGCAGGCGACGATTTCGCAAAGATGCGCGATGCACGTGCGGTACAACTCGCCAAGGCGCGCTAGGACCCACTTCGCCCATGCCGCACCATCACGAACGCCGCAGCCTGCCGCATAGCGCGGAGCAGATGTATGATCTGGTGGCGGACGTTAGCCGCTATCCCGAGTTCCTGCCGTGGGTGAGTGCCATCCGCATCCGCAAGGATGAAGATAGCGAAATGCTGGCGGATATGATCGTCGGCTTCAAATCACTTCGCGAGACATTCAGTAGCCGTGTGGTCAAGACGCCAAAGACGTCAATCATTGTAGATTATCTGGATGGGCCGATGAAGCATTTGCACAATGCTTGGACCTTTGAAGAGGTTGAAGGCGGCGGTTCAATTGTTGATTTCACTGTCGACTTTTCATTCCGCAACCGCGTTTTTGAGGCGCTTGCTGGCCAGTTTTTTGACTCAGCGCTCCGCAAGATGACGACCGCTTTCATTGAACGTGCCGACGCGCTTTATGGCGTTGGCGGCAGCAACAACTCCAACGCGTGAAGCGTTGCAAACGCCCGAATATCGGCGCGGCTTTTGTCTGAACCGAAGGATTTTTGATCGCCCACAACCTCATTGGGGTTTTGGCCTTTTATCGCGACCGCGAAAACGACTGTTCCGACAGGCTTGTTTGCAGTTCCGCCGTCGGGACCAGCTACGCCGCTGATGGCAACAGCCATATCAGCGCCGCTTTTTTTGAGCGCACCCTGCGCCATGGCCCAGGCAACGCCAACTGACACAGCGCCGAATGCGTCGATGATATCTTCATTGACGCCAAGCAGCCTTATCTTGGCGTCGTTGCTGTAAGTTACAAAACCATAGCCAAGCACTGCGCTGCTTCCCGGAACTTCAGTAATCGCGGCAGCAACAAGGCCGCCCGTGCAACTCTCCGCAATCGCGACCATTCGGCCTGCAGCTTTGTTTTCGGCAACAACACGCGCAGCCAGTTCGGCTATTTCGGACGGTAACACGGTTTCCATATTCAGATTTTCTCAAAAGTTGCGATGGCCTGCGCAGCGATACCTTCGCCGCGGCCAGTAAAACCAAGCATTTCGGTTGTTGTTGCCTTTACCGATATCTTATCCACATCAACAGACATTATTTCTGCCAACCGCGCGCGCATTTGTCCGCGAAAGGGACCGACTTTAGGTTGCTCGCAAATAATAGTCACATCGGCATTGGACAGATCAAAGCCATTCTGGCGCGCCAGTTGCATCGCGTGCGCCAAAAACCGGTCGGAAGACGCACCGCGCCATTGCGGGTCGCTTGGCGGAAAATGATCACCAATGTCGCCTTTAGCGATGGCGCCCAATATGGCGTCGGTCAGCGCATGCATGGCAACATCCGCATCGCTATGGCCGTCCAAACCTTTGTCATGCGGTATCTGCACGCCGCACAACCATAATTCTGCATCAGGCACCAGGCGGTGGACGTCAAATCCATTTCCACTTCGGAATGAGGGCATGTTATTTCCTGCAAAATCGCTTGAGAAGGTAAATTTGTTAAGCGCTTCAGTTCCGCGTACAATCCGCACGTCGCCGCCCTGTGCCATGATCATACGCGCATCGTCACTGGGTTCTGTGCCCGTCCATGACTGATGCGCGGCATAAATATCCTGAAACGCGAAAGCTTGCGGTGTCTGAATACGCCATAAATGCTCGCGTTCGACAGTCTCGGACAACACTTCATCACCCCGCGAAAGGCTATCGACCACGGGCAGGGCGGGGACTGCGCCGGGTGCAAGCAACAACGCATCCAACAAGTCATCAATAACGTGGGCGGGAAGGAACGGTCGCGCCGCATCGTGGATCAGAACCTGGTCAACCGCGCCTCTGGCTGCAATCGCCTTAAGTCCCAAATGCACGCTTTCGCGCCGCGTTGCGCCGCCCTGTACGAAAATAGGTTCTTTCATACCGACAAGCGCATCAGCAGCCTCGGCCTCTTGCCCCGCACCAATGGCGACATAGACTTGATCAACTGCATGATGGGCGGCCAAAGCAGCATAGCTATGCCACAACATTGGTTTTCCGCGCACGATGCGAAACTGCTTTGGCTGCTCGCCGCCCGCTCGGCTGCCTGAGCCTGCGGCGACGATGAGTGCAACGGTATTTGGACGAGATGCCATTTGCGCGCTCTAGCGACAGCAGACTTGCCCGCCAAGCTGAAAGCGGGTAACGGCCTGCCTAAATTTTAGGCAGTGTTTGAAGATGCAACTTAAACCCATTCATATCGGCAACATCGAAATCGATTGCCCCGTCATATTGGCGCCCATGACTGGTGTCACCGATATGCCGTTTCGCAAGATCGTGCGCCAATTCGGTTCCGGCCTGAACGTGACCGAAATGATCGCGAGCCAGGCCATGATCCGTGAAACGCGGCAAAGCATTCAGAAATGTGAATGGGACGCGATTGAAGAGCCGGTTTCTATGCAGTTGGCGGGTTGTACGCCATACGAAATGGGCGAAGCGGCCAAGCTGAATGAAGAACGTGGCGCGGCGATTATCGATATCAACATGGGCTGCCCCGTCAAAAAGGTCGTGAATGGCGATGCTGGGTCCGCATTGATGCGCGACTTGCCTTTGGCCGCTAGCCTTATTGAAGCGACGGTAAAGGCGGTTTCCGTCCCTGTGACCGTCAAAATGCGCATGGGCTGGGATCATGGCAGCCTGAATGCGCCGGAACTTGCGCACATTGCCGAGGATCTGGGTGCCAAGATGATCACGGTTCACGGCCGCACGCGGAACCAAATGTATAAGGGGTCAGCTGACTGGGCGTTTGTACGCAAGGTCAAAGACGCAGTGTCCTTGCCTGTAATCGTGAATGGCGACATTTGCACAATTGATGATGCAAAGACTGCTTTGGCGCAAAGTGGCGCGGATGGCGTCATGGTTGGTCGCGGTGCCTATGGTAAGCCGTGGCTGCTTGGGCAAATGATGCACTGGTTCCGCACTGGACAGACCATCGACGATCCCAATATCGACGCGCAGTTCCACCTGATTATCGACCATTACCGCGCGATGCTGGACCATTATGGCAGCGAAGTCGGCGTACGCATCGCCCGCAAGCATATTGGGTGGTATACCAAGGGCCTCAACGGGTCCGCCGAGTTCAGAAATTTTATGAACCGTATCGATGACCCTGCTGTTGTGCTGGATGAACTAACGCGCTTTTATGAGCCGTTCCTTACAAAAACCGCCGCATAAGTTGATGTCACAAACCACGCATCGACCCGATTTTAGCCAGATGTTGGCAAGCATATCGGTGCCGGTACTGTTGATTTCGCCGGATCACATCATCGATTACGCCAATGATGCGAGCGAGGCATTTTTTGGACGCAGCCGCCGGAGATTGGAGGGCCAGCGGGTCGATGAGACTCTCGTGTTTGAAAGCGAGCGGATGAATGCGGCGTTGTTGTCACCCGATAGCGACATCTCTGCGCAAGATATGGAGCTCAAAACTGCGCACGGCGTCATTACAGTCGATATAAACCTCGCCGCGGTGTCCAAGGACCCTGAGTGGAGAATCGCTATCATATCGCCCCGCAATGGCGGGCGCGAGCATATCAGTGACCAGCGCGACGCTGGACAGCAGCAGGCGATGGGGGCGCCAGCGATATTGGGGCATGAAATCAAGAACCCGCTCGCGGGTATCAAAGGCGCGGCGCAATTGCTGGCGCGCCAAGTCGATGAAAAACACGTCGCATTGACCGATTTGATTGTGACTGAAGTTGACCGCATCGCCCGGTTGCTTGACCAGATGCAGAAGCTTGGCCGTTCCGAACCGGCTGAGCTGGCGCCGGCCAATATCCATTTGTTAATTGAACGCGCCATTCGGTCGCTTCGCGCTGCTAATCGGGCAATGCCCGAAATTTCAATTAATTATGATCCATCCTTACCGGATGTTCTTATTGATGCAGACGGGATGGTGCAGGTGCTGATTAACCTGCTTCAGAACGCCACAGACGCGCTTCAGGGGCGTCTTGATGGCGTCATAGGCATTTCGACCCGTTTTATCATGAGTGGCGCTTTACGGGACGCTGACATGGATCGGCGGTCCATTAAATTGCCGGTTGAAATCGCTATTTCCGACAATGGTCCCGGCGTGCCTGAACATATTGTCGATGAACTGTTCTCGCCCTTTGTGACGACGAAGCGCGACGGGCAGGGGCTTGGCCTCGCGATTGTGCGTAAGTTGGTGCAGCAGATGAACAGCCGCGTCCTGTTTGAACGCGACGCCGTTCAGGGGCTTACGACTTTCCGGTTGCTACTGCCGGTTGCATCAGGGAAAAACAGCGCATGAAACCGCCACGGGTACTGATTGTTGAGGATGACGCGTCCATCGGCCTGGTGGTCAGCGCAGCGTTGCAAGCGGAGAATATTGAAACGCAATTATGTGACACTGTGGCCGCGCGCGATGCGGTGTTGGCCAGCGGACATTTTGACCTGATGCTGACTGACGTCATGTTGAAAGACAGTGATGGCCTCGCGACTTTGAAAGAGGCGATGGAAAAGTCGCCCGATATGCCGGTCATAATCATGTCCGCGCAGAACACGCTGGAAACCGCAGTGCGCGCCAGCGAGATTGAAGCCTTTGAATATTTTCCAAAACCTTTCGACCTGAATGATCTCGTTCTGGCGGTTAAGCAAGGTATCGAAAAGCGGCGTTCCAGTGCTGAAGACCCATTTGAGTCGCTGACTGAGGCCAATCTGCCGATGATTGGGCGAAGTGCCGCGATGCAGGATGTTTACCGCATGGTCGCGCGGCTTTTGCGTAACGACCTGTCGGTCCTGATTTCCGGCGAAAGCGGCACGGGCAAGGAGTTGGTGGCCGAAGCCATCCACAATCTTGGTCATCGCAAAACCGGGCCATTTGTCGCCGTCAACATGGCCGCGATCCCGAGTGAACTGATAGAGGCAGAACTTTTCGGCCATGAAAAGGGCGCATTTACAGGCGCGGTGGGCCAATCGATAGGCCGCTTTGAACAAGCCCAGGGTGGTACCTTATTTCTTGACGAAATTGGCGACATGCCCATGCACGCACAAACACGGCTATTGCGCGCCCTGCAAAGCGGCGTGATCAGCCGCATCGGCGGAAAAGCCAGCATTCGCTTGGACGTACGCATCGTCGCGGCAACCAATCAGAATTTACCTGCATTGATTGAAAAAGGCGGTTTTCGCGAAGACTTATTCTATCGTTTGAACGTCGTTCCCATCGAAATGCCGCCTTTGCGAGACAGGACCGAGGACATTGGCCTACTCGCGCAGCATTTCCTGATGATGGCGGCGAAAGATGGTCTCCCGATCCGGAAAATCGATGACAATGCCGTTGGTCATTTGATGACGATGCCGTGGCGCGGAAACATTCGCGAGTTGAAGAACCTGATTTACCGGCTTGCGTTGCTGTGCCGGGAGGACACGATTACTGACGCGACTATCATGCAATTTATTGAGCCTGCGCAGGACGCAGAGCCGCAAATTCAGGGTGCGAGCTTTGAAGCCGCAGTCGCACAGTTTCTGCGCGATCAACGGCAACGCGGGTCGCTTCGCGAGAAATTATACCCACGCGCGCTTGCTCAGTTCGAAATACCTCTGCTTCAACATGTGATGAAGCAAGTGAAGGGCAATCAGCTAAAAGCTGCCGCCTTGCTTGGTATCAACCGCAATACATTGCGCAAAAAACTGACCGACTATGGCATTGGGCCCTCAGGTGGGCGTTAGATGGAAGGCTTAACGCGATGCGTGACCTGAAAACCACTATTTTGTGCTTTTCAGGTCACGCGAGGAGTGCCACAGTGTCTTTATGGCAACAATCGGATTAGCGAAGGAAACAACGTCACCTTCCGGATTTCGTCGCCTGTTTGAATGGATTGCCGATCTGCTGGGCAACAGCCAGTCTATTAAATTCTTGGAAATCGCCAGCGCCGTGATGTTGATCGTCGCTGGTGTTATCACCGCGATGCTGTTGATCGGGCAAGAGCCGCAGTCCGAGCCTCTGGCGCCCGCTGCGTCGGCTACGATGCTGGTTAGCAATTTATTACCGGCGACATTGTTGTTGGTACTTTTCGGACGCCGTGTTGCCCTCAAGCGAGCAGAAAATAGCAACATCGGTAGTAAGCAGCTACTCCATGTTCGTTTGGTTGCTATTTTTTCGGCCATCACCGCTGTGCCAACTGTGCTTCTTGTTATTTTTGCCTCGCTGCTTTTTCAAAGCGGGGTGCAGTTCTGGTTCTCCGGTTCGGCACGCGGAATGCTCGAAAATGCAGGGGAGCTCGCAAAGGGCTATTATGAGGTCAATGCCAAGGATGTCGGCGACGAAACCGTCACCATGGCTGGCGATTTTCGTAATGCGTTAAGTCAAACCAACGCCGATGATCCTGCCTTTCTGAGCTATTATCTTGAGCAGGTATTTCGTCGGCGGTTAAGCGAATCTGCCATTGTCTCTGTTGGCGCTGACGGCATTCAAAGGACAGAGGCTGTTGCTACCGAAAATGATGACCGCAAACAGGATTGGATCGCTGCGGATATATTGAAAAAGCTGAATGCCGGGGAGGGGATGGTGATCGCCAACCGCGCCGACCGCATTGAAGCTGTTACGGTGCTGTTTGATCAGCCGCGAAGCTATTTATATGCGAGCAGGGCGCTGTCAGTTCCGTCGTTTGCACTTGGCGAGAAGGCGCAGTCGGTACTTCAGGATTACGACAAAATGGTCGCGCGTTCGCGGGCGTTGCAAATCCAGTTCAATCTTGCGCTCTATTTTGTGTCCTTGATGATAATTGGCATAACGTTGTGGGTTGCGTTGCGCGTGGCTGACCGTCTCGTGCGCCCTGTGAACAGTTTAGTAGATGCGGCGCAGAAGATTGCCGATGGCGACCTGTCCGCGCGCGTCAGCGTTGACCAATATCGCGATGATGAAGTCGGGTTTCTGTCGCAGTCTTTTAACCGCATGACGGAACGTTTGCAGGAGCAGACGGGCGTATTGCTGGCAACAAACCATCAATTGGGTGAGCGGCGTTTGTTTATCGAAGCTGTTTTGGAATCCGTGTCCGCTGGCGTGGTTTCTATCGACGGTAATGGGGTAGTACAGCTCGCAAATTCCACGGCGGAAAAACTGCTGAAGAACACCAGCGATACTATTGTCGGGCAAAAATTTGAAGTCGTCGCACCTGCGCTTGCTGCATTGGCCAGCGAGAGCCCCCGGGGCGTAGTGCAGTTAGGTGACGGTCCAGAGCCACTTACCGTTGCAGTGACTGTCTCTCCGCGGGAGCAAGGCAGTGTGGTGACCTTTGAAGATATCAGCCAGCAATTGGCCGACCAACGTAGCGCTGCATGGTCCGACGTGGCGCGACGCATAGCCCATGAAATCAAAAACCCTTTAACACCCATTCAGCTGGCAGCAGAGCGACTGCAGCGCCGGTTCGGCAAGAAAATTCCTCAGGATGAGGCGATTTTTGAACAATTGACGAGCACGATTGTCCGGCAGGTGGGCGATTTACGCAACATTGTTGATGAATTCTCTTCTTTCGCGCGCATGCCAAAACCTTTGTTCCGGGCCGAAAATGTCCCTGACATCGTCGGCCATGCGGTGTTCCTGTTTGAAGTGGCGCACCCTGAAATTACCTTTTCCTATAAGCAGCATGGCGCTTTACCTTTGCTGACTTCCGACCGCAGGCAACTTGGGCAAGCTGTCACAAATATTTTAAAAAATGCCGTAGAATCCATTGAAGAAAAAAGAAAAAATGAAACCGTATCCGGCGCGATTTCAATTGATCTGTTCATGGAAGACAAAGCATTGGTTGTTCGCGTCGCAGACAATGGCATTGGTTTGCCTGCTGACCGACAACGGATCATGGAGCCTTATATCACCAACCGCGCCACAGGGTCGGGGCTGGGTCTTGCCATCGTAAAGAAGATTATCGAAGAACATTTCGGAGAAATTTCATTGTCCGACAACGAACCTGAGGGTGCGGTTGTGACGTTGAAGTTTAATCCAGACTTTGTGGCATCCAAGGTCGGGAAAGTAAAACCTTCTCCGCCTCCTTCCAATACAGAAGAGGTTATGGGCTAATTATGGCACTCGACATACTGATTGTAGACGACGAACAAGACATCCGCGACTTGGTTTCCGGCGTGCTTGATGACGAAGGATATGGCACGAGAACCGCGGCGTCTGCTGATGAGGCGTTGGCTGCGCTGGATGAGCGTTTGCCGTCATTGATTTTGCTCGACGTCTGGCTCCGCGGGTCGTCGATGGACGGTATCGAATTGCTGCGCGCTATCAAAAGCCGCGATCCGCAAATTCCGGTCATTGTCTTTTCCGGCCATGGCAATATCGACACGGCGGTTGCCGCCATCGGTCAGGGTGCGGCTGATTTCATTGAAAAGCCGTTTGAAGCTAGCAAGTTGCTGCACCTTGTGGCCAAGGCGACCGAAACCGAGCGGCTTCGTGCTGAAAATGCGGCGCTTAAGGCGCGGGTCGGGCATTCTGAAGAATTGACTGGCTCCTCCGCCTCTATCAACGCGGTCCGCGCGACGCTCAAGAAAGTGGCGGGCACAGGTAGCCGTATGCTCATCACTGGCCCGGCGGGCGTCGGAAAAGAAGTTGCTGCGCGGCTGCTCCACAGCTGGAGCCCAAGAGCGGGATCTGCCTTTGTTTCGGTGAGCGCTGCGCGACTTTCCCCTGAACGGTTTGACGAAGAGTTGTTTGGTATCGAGCAGGATGGCCGATTAGTTCAGGCGGGTATGCTGGAAAAGGCTCATGGCGGGACATTATTCCTAGATGAAGTCGCCGATATGCCCCGAACCACACAAGGCAAGATCTTGCGCGTGCTCACCGATCAGAGTTTCATGCGGGTAGGGGGCGACCGACAAATCAGGGTGGATGTCCGCTTTGTCTCGGCAACGGCGCGCGACCTCGCCGTCGAAATTTCCGAAGGCCGGTTTCGTGAAGATCTTTTTTATCGGCTGAACGTTGTGCCTGTAGAAATTCCGCCGCTTGCAGGACGAAGAGAAGATATCCCAGACCTCGTCAACCACTATGCCGCGCGCTTTGCATCCGAGCATCGCATTTCGCCACCCAATTTCTCCGATGACGCAATGGCCGCGCTTCAGGCATGTGAATGGCCTGGAAATGTTCGCCAGTTGCGTAACATCATAGAACGTACCATCATTTTGGCGCCTGCGGACGGCATCGCCACTATTGAGGCCGATATGCTTCCGTCGGAAATTATAAACAGCTACGAAGGTGCAGAGCATAACGTCACGTCTTTAATGGGTGCACCCTTGCGTGAGGCACGCGAAGCCTTTGAGCGGGAATATCTGCGCGTTCAGATTAAGCGTTTCTCCGGCAACATTTCAAAAACTGCCGCTTTTGTCGGGATGGAGCGTTCGGCCTTGCACCGAAAGTTGAAGTTACTGGGTATTTCGGTCCGCAAAAATGCGTTGGACTTTAGCGACGAAGGAGAGTCGTAACCAAATTTGCGAAGTCGGTGACATTCGTGTATTAGTAATATTGCTGGTTTATGAGGCTGATTGACGGGCGTTCAGCCGGATTAAACTTAACAAAAAAATAAACGGATAATCACAATGACTGAAAAAAATAACGGACTTCAAGATCTCTTTCTGAACTCCCTCAGAAAATCGAAGACTCCAGTGACCATGTTTTTGGTTAAAGGTGTAAAACTTCAAGGTGTTGTAACGTGGTTTGACAATTTCTCGGTGCTTTTGCGTCGCGATGGTATGTCTCAGCTCGTTTATAAACACTCAATTTCTACTATTATGCCGTCAACATCGCCGGACCGAGCGTTATTTGACGAAATGATGTCGCGCACCACGCATCGCGTAGGCATGTTACAGGATGTGTTCTTGCACGCCATGTGCGACAAGAACGAGGCGGTGACGACCTTTTTGGTAAATGGTGTAATGCTCCAGGGAGCTATCGTAGCATATGATCTTTTTTCGGTCATGCTGGAACGAGATGGCACGACGCAGCTTGTATACAAGCATGCTATATCCACAATTCAGCCAGCGCATCCGGTCAACCTCGCGGAATATAACCAAGGCGTCGATGAGAGCGATATTTGAGCGGGTTTGAACGCAGCGAAACCGACGAGTTCGCGCGTGGCGCGCGCGCGTTAGTTGTGTATCCAGAACTGCCCGGCAGGGCTTCTGTGGGGCCAGAGGCACGCCTTGCTGAAGCGGAAGGTCTTGCGCTTGCCATTGGACTGAATGTGGTTCGCAAAAAGCATTATCGGGTGCGTTCGCCGCGCGCGGTGACGTTGCTTGGCGGCGGGCAGGTGGAAGAAATTGCCGAGATGGGCCGTGAGTTGGAGGCCGACCTCCTGATTGTGGACGCATCGCTGACTGCAATCCAGCAACGAAACCTGGAAGAACGCACTGGCCTCAAAACGATCGACCGGACTGGTCTGATCCTTGAGATTTTTGGTGAACGGGCTGCCACCGCCGAAGGTCGGTTGCAGGTTGAACTCGCGCATTTGGATTATCAAGCTGGGCGGCTTGTGCGCAGTTGGACCCACTTGGAACGTCAACGCGGTGGTTTCGGCTTTTTGGGTGGTCCGGGCGAAACGCAGATTGAGGCCGACCGCCGCATGATCCGCGACCGCATGGCGCGACTGCGTCGCGAATTGGAGGAGGTTAAAAGAACGCGTTCTTTACACCGCGCCCGCCGCAAACGCGCACCTTGGCCTGTTATCGCGTTAGTGGGCTACACCAACGCCGGTAAATCGACCTTGTTCAACCGTCTGACGCGCGCGACTGTTCTTGCCGAAGACATGTTGTTTGCAACATTGGATCCGACGATGCGGCAAATTACGCTTCCTGGTGTGGAAAAGGCGATATTGTCTGATACGGTGGGCTTTGTGTCGGACCTGCCAACCCAATTGATCGCAGCTTTCCGCGCGACATTGGAAGAAGTCATTTCGGCAGACATTATCGTCCATGTGCGTGACATTTCGCACAGCGAAAGCGATGCGCAGCGCGAGGATGTGTTGCAGATCCTGCGTGATCTAGGCGTGTTGGACGATGCAGATGCTGGCAATCAGCCGCGCATGGTCGAATTATGGAACAAGATCGATCTGTTGAGCAATGACCGGCGGGAAGAGTTATCTGGCATCGCGGCGCGGGACGAAAATATCTTGATGATCTCGGCCGAAAGGGGCGAGGGGATTGATGCGTTCAAGGCACATCTCTCAGCCTTGATCGCGAAGGGTAACGACGTCCGAACCGTAAAGCTGCGCGCCGACAACGGGGCCGCCCTGGCTTGGCTGCATGAGCGGGGTACCGTGGGTCAACAACAGGTCGACGGAGATATCGTTTCCGTAGATGTATCCTTAAGCCGCCAATTATGGGGCCAGTTCGAAAAGCAGTTCGACCAAGCCGACGCGTAGGTCAGCTTTTACCTGGTTTCTTTTGCCTTGGCCTGTCGCCAAAGTTCTTCTTTGGCTTCCAGTGATAGTCCAGGGAATGCGTCAGCGGCAGAAGCTTCCATATCGCGGAAACGGCGTTCGAATTTAGCGGTAGCGGCCTTCAAAGCATGTTCTGCATCAACCTTGTGGAAGCGCGCAAAATTTACCACGGCGAACAAAAGGTCGCCGATTTCTTCAGCAACATGGTCAGCCGAAGTAGCTTCTTCAACCTCATGTAATTCTTCTATTATTTTCTCGCGTGCGCCAGATGCATCCGGCCAATCAAAGCCGGTTCGCGCGGCACGTTTTTGAATTTTCTCCGCACGCAATAACGCGGGAAGGGCGAGGGCCACACCCGCCAAAGCGCTTGTATCCTCGTCACCGCTGCGTTCGGCGGCCTTAATTGTTTCCCAGTTCTGAGGAACGGTATCGATTGCGATTTCCGCGCCGCCAAACACATGCGGATGGCGGCGGACCATTTTGTCGCAGATGCCAGCGACAACGTCCTGCAAATTGAACGCGCCAAGTTCGCTCGCCATTTGGCTGTGGAATACAACCTGAAGCAGTAAGTCGCCCAATTCGTCCTTTAACGCATCCAGATCATTGCGCTCGATCGCATCGGCAACTTCATAAGCTTCCTCGATTGTATATGGCGCAATGGAGGCGAAATCCTGTTCGACATCCCATGGACAGCCCGTATCACGATCACGCAGACGGGCCATGATTTCTACAAGGGGGGTGATGTCAGGGGTCATCGATCTGGCCATATCCATAAGTTCGATAATATATATTATGTTAAGTAGTATTGGTTATTAACGAAAGGGGGAAAGAATTCTGTGTTGTCGTTCACGGTTGAAGCACCATCATATTGGCTTCCACCTTCCAACTTTTCATACTGTCGAGGAAGTTCATGCCCAACACGTTGACGTCGCCGAAACTCTCCGACACGACAACCTGATGGTTTTCTATGCTGTGCGG
>JAZKGS010000012.1:0-20201 GCA_040385805.1 Pseudomonadota bacterium
GAAGCCATGTCCTGAAAGCGCTCGCCGCTGGCGCAACCGCTTGTTCCGGCGGGCGCCTATATCTTTATGCACTCGCCGCGGCGGGACAACCCGGCGTCGAACGCATCGTCGGCAAATTGCGCGATGAAATTGCCCGCGATATGCGGCTTATGGGCGTGAAATCAGCATCACAGCTCGATCGCTCAATGCTACGCTGGCGCTAAGCCGAACTAATCAGGAACCAAATCGCGATTCCTGCCAACAGGGCGGCAAATACACGCCGGACGATGCGCGCTCTGCTCCCTATCGAAATCCATCCATGCGCGTGCCCCGCCAGGGCAACGATGATAAGATGTATTGTCGTGGCAATCGCCACATAGCTTGCGGACAACAAAACCGTTTGCGGTGCGACTGGCGAATTTTGTGCGATATAGGCAGGCAAAACTGTCACGAAGAAAACCGCCGCCTTTGGGTTAAGCAGGTTCAACAAAAGTCCGTGGCGAAACCATCCCGGGAGTACGTTGTTGTTGGTTGCGTCAGCCGAGACATCATCCCCGCTTACCCAAGTGCTCCACGCCAACCACAAAAGATACGCAACGCCTGCATATCGCAGCAGGTTGAATATCGGAGGAGATCGGGTCGCCAGTTCCGCCAGCCCGATCGCCGACGCGGCAGCCAGTGTCGCCAAGCCAAGCGCAATCCCGGCGACCGCTGCAAAGCCAGTCCTTTTGCCTTGGCTTGCACTCGTCAGCGCCAACCACGCCATATTTGGGCCAGGCGTCAACTCAATGAGCAAAGTTGTGAGGAGGAAGGGAACATATAGGTCGGTAAACACGCGCAGTGATATGGCACGGCGCAACGCGATAGTCGATTGCGCTTGGATTTGTCGTCAGTAGCCACCATCTAACAATCATGACTGCATTTTCTTTTCTCGATCTCGTCCCTGTTGTTGAAGGTGGATCCGTTGGGTCAGCGCTGGCCAATGCGGCTGACCTTGCTGCGCATGCCGAAAGCCTTGGCTTCACCCGTTATTGGGTTGCCGAGCATCATGGGATGCGAGGTATCGCGAGCGCGGCGACCAGCGTCGTCATTGGGCATATCGCCGCTGCGACCAAGTCCATCCGCGTTGGTTCGGGCGGTATCATGCTGCCCAATCATTCGCCCTTGGTCATTGCCGAACAGTTTGGCACCTTGGATGCGCTATATCCGGGCCGAATTGACTTAGGGCTAGGCCGTGCCCCGGGCAGCGACCAACGCGTGGCCGCTGCGATCCGGCGCACACTCGATAGCGATCCAAATGCGTTCCCACGCGATGTGATGGAACTGCAAAGCTATTTTTCTGATGATGGCCAAACTGGTATCGTGGCGATTCCGGGTGCTGGGGCCGACGTGCAACTCTACATTTTGGGCAGCAGCCTATACGGCGCGCAGGTTGCTGCGGCATTGGGCCTTCCCTTCGCTTTCGCCAGCCACTTTGCACCGCAAATGCTGGATGAAGCGCTACATATCTACCGCAGCCATTTCCGCCCGAGCGCGGTACTTGATGCGCCGCATGCGATAGCCGCGTTCAACATCATCGCCGCAGAAACCGACGATGAAGGCGAATATCTGGCCAGCTCGCTCATGCAAAGCGTCGTCGCTTTGCGCACAGGCAACCCCCGCCAATTGCCGCCGCCAGTGGAAGGCTATGTCGCTTCCCTGCCCCCGCATTTTGCAGGCGCGCTCAACGACGTGTTGTCTGCAAGCGCAATTGGCGCAGCGGATACGGTAAAATCAGCGGTGCAAGCGTTTCAGGCGCGAACCCAAGCCGACGAGATCATCGTCGCCTGCTCTGTCTTTGATCATGAAAAACGAAAACGGAGCCTGGAAATCACAGCCTCCGTTTTCGCAGATATCAATAAACGCGCGGCTTTGGTTTGATATACTCTGCCTCATCGGTGAGCGTATAGTCATGGACCGGACGGTAGTCGATTTTGACGCCGCCGCCTGAACCGCCCCAGCCATCAAACCATGATGCGGTGTGCTTCATCCAATTGGCATCGTCGCGCTCGGGGAAATCTTCGTGTGCATGGGCACCTCGGCTTTCCTTGCGGTTATTGGCGCTTTCTACGGTGCAAACCGCCTGCGCCATGAGGTTATCGAGCTCAAGCGTTTCGATGAGGTCAGTATTCCAGATCAGGCTGCGGTCGGTCACGCGGACATCGGCCAGACGCTTGTTGACCTTCTGCATTTCGACCACGCCTTCTTCCAACAACGCGGTGTCGCGGAACACAGCCGCATGCTTTTGCATTGTCCGCTGCATTTGCAAGCGGATCTCTGCCGTCGGTGAACTGCCATTTGCGCTACGGAACTTGTCCACACGCGCAAGGGCGAGGTCAGCAGCGTCCGCTGGCAGCGCCTTGTGCGGTGCGCCGGGAGTCAGAGACGACTTCAAATGCAAGCCAGTCGCACGGCCAAATACTACAAGGTCAATGAGCGAGTTGGAGCCAAGACGGTTTGCACCATGCACCGAAACGCAGGCTGCTTCGCCAACAGCATACAAACCTTGAACGATTACTTCGGGATCATCGCCGACCTTGGTGACGACTTGGCCATGATAATTGCAAGGAATGCCGCCCATATTATAATGGACCGTCGGTGTCACTGGCAGTGGCTGCCGCGTCAGGTCTACGCCCGCAAAAATCTTGCCACTTTCGGTAATGCCGGGCAGACGCTGCGCCAATACGGCGGGGTCAATATGGTCGAGATGAAGGTAAATATGGTCCTTATGTTCGCCAACGCCCCGCCCTTCGCGCATTTCAAGCGCCATTGAGCGGCTGACAACGTCACGCGATGCCAGATCCTTGGCCGATGGGGCATAACGTTCCATGAAGCGTTCGCCTTCGCTGTTGGTCAGGTAACCGCCCTCACCGCGTGCGCCTTCGGTAATCAATACGCCTGCGCCGTAAATACCCGTGGGGTGGAATTGGACGAACTCCATATCCTGCAACGGCAAGCCAGCGCGCAACACCATGCCGCCGCCATCGCCTGTGCAAGTGTGGGCTGAGGTTGCGGAGAAATAGGCACGGCCATAACCGCCGGTTGCGAGGACGACTGCGTGGCTCTTGAACCGGTGGATGCTGCCATCCTCCATACACATGGCGATAACGCCACGGCATTCACCATTTTCCATGATCAGGTCGAGTGCGAAATATTCAATGAAAAAGTCCGCGTCATATTTCAGGCTCTGCTGATACAAAGCATGCAACATGGCGTGGCCGGTCCGGTCAGCAGCAGCAGCAGTACGCTGAACAGGTGGACCTTCGCCCATATTCTGCATATGTCCGCCAAACGGCCGCTGATAGATCGTGCCGTCCGCATTGCGTGAAAATGGTACGCCCGCATGTTCCAGCTCATATACGGCTGCAGGCGCCTCACGGACCATATATTCAATAGCGTCTTGGTCCCCGAGCCAATCCGAGCCCTTGACCGTGTCATACATGTGCCAGGTCCAATGGTCCGGCGAGTTATTGCCAAGCGACGCTGCGATTCCGCCTTGTGCGGCCACAGTGTGCGAACGGGTTGGGAAAACCTTGGTAATGCAGGCTGTCTTTAAACCAGCTTCCGCGCTGCCCATAGTGGCGCGCAGACCCGACCCGCCAGCGCCGACGACGACGGTGTCATAAGTGTGGTCGATAATCTTGTAAGCGTCTGACATCAGGCGGGAGCTCCGGTAAATGCGAGTTTTGCGACAACGAATATGCCGAACACGGCACTGGCGATGACGTAAAAGTTAAGGAGTGTCATGGTCGCGAACTTCAGTCCGTCGTCATGAACATAATCTTCGATCAGCACCTGAAGGCCCAAGCGGACATGCGCAAAGATATTTGCGATCATCAAGATCATGGGAACCGCAACCAATGGCTGCGCCAGCCACTGCGCCAATGCAGCATGATCGAAGCTCGGGATCATCAACAACGACAGAACAAACCAAGTTGTTAGCAGCACATTGCCGATCGCGGTCAAACGCTGCTTCAGCCAATGTTCGCCGCCATGTTTGGCTGAGCCCAAGCCACGGACGCGGCCGATATATGTTCTACTGTCCATCACAAAACTCCAAGAAAGCGCGATGCCACAAACAGGGCCACAAATGCAGTTGCAAAAAAGGCTGCGACAAATGCAACCGATGCCCAAGTGCGGTTGGTCTTCAATTCATACCCTGCGCCAATATCAAGGACGAGGTGCCGCAAACCAGATGCCAAATGTTGAAAGAAGCTGAAGGTCACAGCCAAGGCCACAAGACGGAAGAACCAGTTACTGGCGACTTGCAGCGCAGTACCTTCAGGCCCAGCCGAAATGACATATTGTTCGAATGTGGCATAGCTTTCCGCGCCGCCGCCAATCGCCGACAACCACCACAACAGCGTCATCATTCCAGCGGTTGCGAGAATGAAGCCCGTTGCCCGGTGAAATATCGAAATGGCCATCTGCGGCGACCAACGATACACCTGCAAGTGCGGTGATAGCGGCCGGTTGGGATTTTTCGCCATGATTTTAGCGTCCTTCATATTTGCAGGTAGTCGACGTTTGGTCGCTCTTTAATCGATTAACGCCGCCTTGCAAGGCCCGCGCGGTGCGAAACGCGCAATCGGCTAACCAATTTGTTCAATTGGTATTTTCGGGAAATTGGCGGTTCGCGCCTATCTGCGCCAGCCGCAATAACCAGCTATTAACCAATTAACCGGTATTGCCACCGCTCCGAACCGAATAGCGAACTACCGTCGAACAGGAACGAAAAATGGCAGAAAAACGGGATATTGAATCATCGAGCGTGCAAACTATCGTTGATGTATTCAACCAGGATAAGACCCTGGCGCCCCGTTGCCGCAGGGTCGGTGAGGTGCTGAAGGACCATTTTTACGACCTCGGTTGCTATTATTGGAACTATTGGATTTCGATGGGCAAGTTTCCCGAATTGGAAGACCCAAACACCATTGAAGTCACGCGAACCAAAACCGCTGCATTCATTGGCCGTCGTTTGTCGGAAATAGATGGCACCGAATGGTCGAAATATTTGACTCGGCAAGTTATGGATTCCTGCCAACGCGGCATTCCGCTGGAGCATGTAAACGCCGCCTCTGCCCGTACAAACGCACGGACGCTGGAATTATTGGGCGAAGTTTATGGCGTCGACAAGCCTGATTATCAGGAACTCGCAACGGCCATATTGACAATGACGGGACTGGAATTGTCGATCATGGCGATGTGCTACACTGCCTTTCATGCCGAAGAAAATGCCAGCCGACGCCGTGAGCAATCGGCGCAGTTTGAATCGGACATTGGTATCGCTGCGCACGACGTCGCCGACCGTACGGCAGTTTTGCGTCAGCAAGCAGCAAGCAGTTCGCAAATGGCCAATGGCATGTTGTCCAAGGCGTCCGAGGTCGCTGCCGCATCCGAACAGTCCGCTATCGCCATGCGCGAGGCGGCACAAACTGCCGCTGGCCTTATCCGCGCAATCGAGGATGCGCGTACCGAAGTTGAAACCGCGGCCGATGTCGCCAACCGTGCAGCCGATGTTGCGACCAAGGGCGCCGTTGCCACCGATACGCTGTCCGAACAATCACAATCGATTGAGTCCATTCTTGGCCTAATCCGCGACATCGCCGGACAGACTAATCTGCTCGCGCTTAATGCAACGATTGAGGCGGCGCGTGCAGGTGATGCTGGACGCGGCTTTGCCGTTGTCGCGCAAGAGGTGAAAAGCCTTGCCAACCAAACCGCGCAAGCCACTGACGAGATCGCACAGAAGATTTCCGCCATTCAAAGCGCCACCAAGGCGTCTGTCGAATCCAACGCGTCGATCCGCGAGACCGTCAATGAGGTTAAGATGTCAGCAGAGCGCATCCGCCGCGCAATGGAAGACCAAGCGCAAACGGTGACGATGATTACCGCATCTGTCGATGAAACCGCGCTCGCTGCAGACCTTATGTCGAACACCATCTCTGCCATTCGTTCCGACACCGAAAACGTCGTGTCCGAAATAACGTTGCTTGAGGGTGGGTTTAGCGAGGTGAACGATAAGATTTCGTCGCTTCAGGCGAATGCAACACGTTTCGTTGGCAACCTTGTCCGATAACTATGGTTGAAATTTCATCAGCGCTGTGAAAAGCAGCGCCGATGAAAACCCATATCCTTATCACCGGCGCCTCGCGCGGTATTGGCGCGGCCGTCGCCGCAAGCTTTGATCCTGCGACAACGCGCGTGGTCGCCATGTCCAGCAAGGACGGTGACTTAAACGATCCCGATGCCCCTGCACGCCTTTGGAGCAAGGCACTTGAGGCGTTAGATGGCCGTATCGACGTCCTTATTAACAACGCCGGTGTGTTCGAAGAAAATCCAATTGCGAGATCCGACTCTGATTGGCTGGCCAGCTGGGACCGCACCATGCAGATTAATTTGACCGCCAGCGCAGACTTGTGTCGCCGTGCGGTGCTGCATTGGCAAGCCAGCGGGGCATCGGGCCGCATCGTCAATATCGCTAGTCGCGCTGCGCATCGCGGCGACAGCCCTGCCCATTGGCACTACGCCGCGTCAAAGGCTGGCATGGTCGCAATGACCAAAACCATCGCGCGGGCTTATGCAAAAGAGGGCATCTATGCCTTCGCCATTTGCCCCGGCTTTACGATGACGGGCATGGCCGAGGATTATCTCGAAAGCCGTGGCGGCGACAAATTGCTGGCTGATATCCCTTTAGGCAAGGTGGCCGACCCAGAAGAAGTCGCGGTGATGGCAAAGTTCTGCGCGCTCGACGCGCCCCCCTCGATGACCGGCGCGGTGCTCGACGTAAATGGCGCAAGCTATGTCCGGTGATTGGAAGGTCCGGTTCCCCTGCACCCGTGCAGAGGCCGAGGCAATCCATGAAGACGATGAATGGCTGGCTTCGCTTGATCCGATGCCCACCATTGTTGCCGACGAAGTTGAGCCGTTTAATGACGACAAATGGCGTTTGGACGCATATTTTTCAGTCGAGCCCAGCCAATCTGTCATCAACGCTATCCATAGCCGAATCACCAGCGCCGCACAGGCAAAGCCGGTAATCGAAAAGCTCCCCGATGCGGATTGGGTCGTGATGAGCCAACAGGGGTTGAAGCCGGTCCATGCAGGCCGCTTTTATGTGCACACCAGCTCCAACAAGGGAACAGTACCCAAGGGAGCGACCCCGTTCTTGATTGAGGCAAGCCGCGCGTTTGGCACTGGTGGTCATGAAACCACAAGCGGTTGCCTCACGATGCTCGACGAAATGAAGCGTGCGGGAAAACGGTTCGACCTAATTGCTGATATTGGCACTGGCACCGGCTTGCTTGCATTTGCAGCACATGCCTTATGGCCAAAAGCATATTTGACCGCATCCGACATCGATCCCGTCAGCGTCGAGGTGACTGCAGATAATGCGCAGGCCAATAACGTGCCCTGCGGCGTTTCTCAGGGCCAACTCGCGCTTTGTGTAGCGGAAGGTACCGCGCACCCACTTATCGCCTCACGAGCGCCCTATGACCTTGTAACGGCTAATATTCTTGCTGCACCCCTGATTGAACTCGCACCGTCCATTGCGGGCATCGTCGACGACGGAGGCTCGCTCATACTAGCGGGGCTGTTGAACACCCAGGCCGAGGCCGTGTTGCGCGCCTACAAGCGGCAGGGTTTCCGGCTGGAAAAGCGCGCCGATTGCGGCGACTGGCCGTGTCTATGGCTTGTTAAACGCCGTGCATATGGCTGGAAACGCCCGCTCCGAGCCAGCGGTCGCACGAGCCAACCCCCCGGAGATTTTGGAACATGGTAGAAAAGCAGCATTGCGCCGCTCGAAAGCCTTCGCCATATCGGTTGTGATGACGATCGACACTGGAACTTCAGATTTGGATTCGGCGCGCCGCGCAAAGCTTGCCGAAGCACTTGTTCAGGCGGGTCGCGGTGATCGTAACGCATTTGCGACCGTATATGCTGCAACCTCTGCGAAGCTTTTTGGAGTGTGCTTGCGTATCTTCCCCGACAGGAACGAAGCGGAAGACGTGTTGCAAGACGCATATCTCACTATTTGGAACAAGGCCGCGAGCTTTGAAAGCGGTCGGGCGAGCCCTATCAGCTGGCTTGTGGCTGTAACACGCAACCGGGCAATTGACCGGCTGCGCGCAAAGAAGAAGACTGGCACGACTTCCATCGAGGAAGCCGCAGAAATTGCCGACGCCACCCCCCTGGCGGACGCGCAATTGATTGAAGAAGCGGATGACCGCGTCCTACATGATTGTATATCGTCATTGGACCAGCGTGATGCACTCTTCATTCGAAGTGCCTTTATCGGTGGGTCGACATATGCTGATCTCGCCAAAAATGAAGGGCAGCCCTTAGGAACCGTCAAAAGCAGAATTAGACGGGCCCTGTTAAAGCTGCGCGGCTGCATGGAGGGAGCAGCATGACTGTCATGACGGACGAAGATTTCACCTTGGCCGGCGAATATGTGCTTGGCCTGCTCGATGCAGGACAGGAAGCGATCGCTGTCGCGCGAATTGCGACAGATTCCGATTTCGCGGCCGAAGTTGAGGCGTGGCGCCTCAGGCTTAACCCTCTGCTCGGCCCCGAACAGGCACCGCCAGCGCACTTGTGGGACAAAATTGAGAAGTCCCTGCCGGCACCGACCTTGCAAGATGTTGGATCAGGCAAGGTAACGTTCTGGCGCGCGCTCACAGGTATTTCCGTGACTGCAGCAATTTTCCTTGGCGTGTTGTTGCTACAACGGCCGATTCCCACCACACCAGTCGCCGACCCGGCGCCGATGATTGCCGCCTTGGGAAGCGAAGACGGTAAATCTGCGATCACCGCGAGCTATAATAAAGTACGCGGGACAATGCTTCTCACGCCAGTGGCGCTCAATACCGGTGAACTTTATCCCGAACTTTGGGTTGTACCAGCCGATGGAAAAGCCAGATCGCTCGGAATGATTAAGAGCGACAGGCCAACCGAAATGATTGTCAGCCCCAATATGCGCGAGTACATTAATGAAGGCGCGTTGCTGGCAATCACGCCCGAGCCAGCGCAGGGTGCACCGGGTGGAATTGCGACCGGTCCGATCATTGCGAGCGGGAAAATTAGTATTTTGTGATTTATTTTCAGCGCGGATGCATCTGAACAACCAGGGCATCCGTATCTGATTTCAGCACGCCACTGACTGGCAGTGCCCAGAAATAGGAAAGCTGAATCATGAAACGCACAACTCGTTTAGTTGCCGCCATCGCATTGGCATCTTCGACCCTTGCCGGCACGGCAGCAATCGCAAACCATCACAAGATGGCAGGGCATAGCAAAATGTCCAACCCAAGCGTCGGCGGTGCCGCAATGGAAGCAAGCAAGACCATCGTAGCAAACGCGTCAGCCGCGCCAAACCTGACCACATTGGTTGCTGCCGTGAAGGCGGCCGGTCTGGTCGACACGCTCGCAAGCCCAGGTCCATTCACCGTATTCGCACCAACCAACACTGCGTTTGAAAAGCTGCCGGAAGGCACCGTAGGAACTCTGGTAAAGCCAGAGAACAAGGCCACCTTGACCAAGATCCTGACCTATCATGTCGTCGCGGGCAAGTTGACCTCGACCGATATCGTGGGTGCCATCAAGAATGGCGGTGGCACAGCCACATTGACGACCGTTGCCGGCGAAAAGCTGACTGCGCGTTTGTCGGGTAACAGCGTCGTCATCACCGATGGCAAGGGCGGACAGTCCGCAGTGACCACCGTTGACGTCATGCAGTCAAACGGCGTTGTCCACGTCATCGATTCCGTGTTGCTGCCTTAATTGGCGGCTTGGGTGCCGGTCGTACGATCCCCCTCATTTAGCGACCGGCACCCTTTACATAAGCTTGCGTCCCGCGCGTGATTAGCACGTCGTCTTCCAACACTTCACCGACCTGTATGTCGGGGAGCGCTTCAAGCTTTTCATAAAGTGGTGCAAAGTCGGTTTCCACCGTTACGTTCAGCAATTCTTCGATGCTCGAAATCACAAAATAATTCTGCTGAAAATCGTCGATCCGATAGTGTGTCCGCATCACCCGCAGCAAATCGAACACGATCCGGTTTGGACTTTCGTCCTCCAATGCAAAGATGCTTTCGGCATAGCTTGATACAATCCCGGCGCCGTATATCCGCAAGCCATTGGGCTGCTGGATCAGCCCAAATTCCACTGTGTACCAATATAGACGCGCCAAATGGTCAAGCGCGCCAAAGCCAAGCGACCGAAGCCCGCCTTTCCCATAAGCGACCATATAATCGGCAAAGACCGGGTCCGCCAGCATCGGCACATGTCCAAACACATCGTGAAACACATCGGGCTCTTGCAAATAATCCAATTGCTCTGGCGTTCTGATGAAATTGCCAGCAGGAAAACGGCGGTTGGCAAGATGGTCAAAAAACACATCATCGGGCACAAGGCCTGGCACTGCCACAATCTGCCAGCCAGTGGCCGCCATCAACCGTGCGTTTAACTCGCGGTAGTCGGGGATACCGGGGCGTGACAACTTAAGGACATCAAGGCCGCGCATAAACGCGTCGGCGGCCCGTCCGGGGAGCATCTCTGTCTGCCGGGCAAACAACCGGTCCCACATCGCATGTTCATCCGCGCTGAACTTTTCCCAATTTTGCGGGACGGTCCAATCCGCATTCGCGCCCTCGGGCGGGGTTTCGTAAACGTGGCTTATATTTTCCATGACAACTGGTTACACTTGAAACCGCATCGCAGCAACCGGGTCGGCGGCAGAATTAGGCGCTTGCGACGATATTTGCCCATTCGGCTTCGTCGACAACTTGAATACCAAGCGCGGTTGCCTGCTTAAGCTTCGACCCAGCGCCGGGACCAGCCACGACAAGGTCGGTTTTGGCGCTCACGGATCCAGCGGCTTTGGCCCCAAGGGCCTCTGCCTGTGCTTTGGCTTCGTCGCGGCTCATCGTCTCCAACTTGCCAGTAAAAACAATCGTTTTGCCTGTCCATTCGCTGTTGCGAATGTTGGACACATAAGCAGGTGGCTCAACCTCGTCCAAAAGGTCGTTCCACACCGACAGATTATGCGGTTCGTGGAAGAAGTCGCCCAGCGCTTCGGCGACTGCCCCGCCGACCCCATCAATCGAGGTCACGTCGGCAACGGCTGCCTCGTCGCCCTGCGCTAATCTTAGACCGACGTTGCCAATCTCTGCAACCGATCCGAATGCCTTAAACAAATCACGCGCGGTGACAGTGCCAATATGCCGGATGCCCAGTCCAAAGAGCAATTTGGCACCATCAGGCGTGCGTTTCGTCTCGATGGCTGCCAACAGGTTATCCACAGACTTATCCTTCCAGCCGTCGCGCGACAAAATGTCTGCACGGCGTTTGCGGAGCCGGAATATGTCCGCTGGGCTTTCCAACCAGCCAAGATCAAAAAACTCCTGAATGGTCTTCTCGCCAAGCCCCTCAATATCGAGCGCGCCGCGGCTAACAAAATGGATGAGGCGTTGCACGCGCTGCGCCGGGCAAATGAGGCCTGCAGTGCAACGCACATCTACTTCGCCCTCTTCGGCGACGGCTTCGGAACCGCATTCTGGGCATTGCGCGGGAAATTCGTATATCGGACGGTCGGTCTCGCGCGTTAGATTTTCGACGATCTGGGGAATGACATCCCCTGCCCTTTGCACCACCACACGGTCGCCGGGACGTACCCCGAGGCGTGCAATTTCATCGCGGTTGTGCAGCGTCACATTGGATACCACTACGCCGCCTACGGTAACCGGCGCGAGCCGTCCGACAGGAGTCAACTTGCCCGTGCGGCCTACCTGAATATCTATCTGTTCAAGCGTCGTTTCCGCGCGCTCTGCAGGGAATTTGTGCGCGATCGCCCAGCGCGGTGACTTGGCGACAAAACCAAGCCGATCCTGCCACTCCAAACGGTCCACCTTATAAACGACGCCGTCAATATCGTAAGGTAAGTCGGCGCGGCTGCGCTCTATATCGGCATAATGCGCCAATGCGTCTGTGCTGTGGTCGAAACGCAGCAGCAAAGGCGACACCGGCACGCCCCAAGCTGCAATCGCTGCCATAACCTTGCTTTGGGTGTCGGCAGGCAAAGCGCTTACTTCACCCCAGCCATGCGCAAGGAAACGCAAAGGGCGCGACGCGGTCACCTTCGCATCCTTTTGCCGCAACGATCCCGCGGCAGCATTGCGCGGATTGGCAAACAGCTTTCCGTCTTTGGCCTTCTGCGCTTCGTTAATCGCGGCAAAGTCGGACTTCGCCATATAGACTTCGCCGCGAATTTCGAAAATGCCGGGCACGTCGCCTTTAAGCTGTTGCGGGATGTCCGCAATATAGGCGACGTTAGCGGTAACATCTTCACCTACACTGCCATCACCGCGCGTCGCCGCCTGTTTGAGAAAGCCGTTTTCATACCGCAGCGAAAGCGAAAGCCCGTCAATTTTGTCCTCCGCCGTCAGCGCAACCTCGGCGTCGGCAGCTAGGTTCAAGAACCGCCGAACCCGCGCGACAAAGTCGTACACATCCTGCGCCGCAAACGCATTGTCGAGGCTCATCATCCGCTTTGCGTGGGTAATCTTCTTGAGGCCCGAGTCTTCAACCGCAGCACCTATTTGCTTGTTAGGGCTATCCCGGCGAACGAGATGCGGAAACGCCGCCTCAAGCGCATTATTGCGTTGAACCAGCGCATCATATTCCGCGTCGGAAATCTCGGGGGCGTCTTCAGCGTGATAGCGCTTATTATGATACGCAATCTGCTTCGCCAACCGCATCAACTCGTTGGCCGCATCGGCTTCAGATGTCACTCATTGGCTCCAGCGAGAGGATTAGCGACATCAAACGCCACGCGGAATAACCGGTTTGGCCGGGCCAGTTCATAGGTCAATGCCTGCCCTGGTTCGATTTCAAATGCCCAAACGTTGGTGTTCGAAACGGTCCGGCCTTCTTTGGTGAACATTGCTTTAGAATACACATCGACAGGAAATTCCTGACGGGCTGCGGTGCCCGGCTGCGCCGTGTCCCCGCCATATTGCGAGACGGGGTCTTCGGTGCCGTCTTTCAACATGTGGCGGTGTTTCAAGCGGAGGCCGCTATCGGTGCGCGTGATTATCCATGTGCGCGAACGGTCTTCGCCGACATCGAACGAAATCTGGATTTCCCGGTCGGTGCAGGTACGGACATGTGCTTGCATCTTGGCGGCGGCAAAGCTTGCATCGCTATCATCGCCCGCGGCCAGTTTACCGTTAAAGCTTTTGTAACAAAGCGCAGACATCCTGGCGAAAAACTGGTCCGCAGGTGTCGCGGGAGTTTGCGTTGTCGCACATCCGCTTGCCAACAAGGCAACTAATATTCCAAGTCTTTTCATACTTTCTCCAAGAGGCGCACGGCCTGTGCTCTTGCTTCATCCGTCACTTCTGCGCCGGACAACATTCGTGCGATTTCTTGGCGTCGCGCCTCGGTGTCAAGCAAGGTAACGCCTGTCCGCGTGACCGTGCCTTGGCTCGATTTGGCGATGAAATAATGCGCTTTGCCCTTGGCCGCGACCTGTGGGCTATGGGTAACTGCGAGCAACTGTGTGCGCGTAGCCAAGCGCGCTAGGCGTTCGCCAATCGCGGCAGCAACTGCGCCACCAACGCCTCTGTCGATTTCGTCAAAGATAATCGTGGCCGCGCCGCCCTCTTCTGCCAAAGCAACTTTCAACGCGAGGATAAAGCGGGACAATTCCCCGCCCGATGCAATCTTCGCCAGCGGCGCAAATGGCGCGCCCGGATTGGTCGAGATAAGGAACTCGACGCGGTCCATGCCCCAGGCGGTCCAGCGGTCTTCGGGCAGCTTCTCCACCGCGGTTTGAAACTGCGCCGAGTCAAGCTTTAGCGGCGCGAGTTCGTTCTTTACTGCGGCGTCCAACTTTACCGCAGCCGCCGTGCGGGCAGCAGATAAGGCGCTGGCGGATTCAACGTAGGCATTGTGCTTCGCCGCGACCTCCGCCTCCAACAGGGCAAGTCCCTCGCCGCCTGCCTCTATCGATTGTAACTGCGCAGTCAGCCGTTCCTGCAGAGCGATAATGCCATCGGGGGCGATATTATGCTTGCGGGCCAGCGCGCGCAGTTCGAACAATCGCTCTTCGATCTCATCAAGCCGCGCTGGTTCATATTCAATCGCCCGCGCGGCGGCGTTTAACTTATCCTCGGCCTCGCTTGCCTCAATCACTGCCCGGTCAAGCGCGGTCAGCGCCTCGGCCAACAATGGGTGCGCATCGGCCAGACGGTCAAGTTTGCGTGCCGCGCTGCGTATGAGAGAAAGGCCGCTTTTCGGGCCGTCAAAGCTCTCCAATACTGTTTTCAGATCCTCGGCAATGCGCTCGCCCTTTTGCATATCAGAGCGCTCACCGGCCAACTGTTCTTCTTCGCCCGGTTGCGGATGAAATGCGGCAAGTTCAGCCACGGAATGTTCAAGCCATTCGCGGTCACGCGCGGCGTTTTCGAGCGCTTCACGCGCAATATCCAGACGCGTTTTTGCATCCTGCCACGCGGCGAAATTGGCAGAAACCGTTGCTAGGTCGCTTCGGCCAAAAGCATCGAGCAAACCACGATGCCCGCGCGCGTTCAGCATCCCGCGATCATCATGCTGGCCATGGATCTCGACCAATGCCGCGCCGAGTTCGCGCAAAAGCGCCGCCGAACAAGGTTGATCGTTGATAAACGCCTTGCTTCCGCCGTCGGCCTTCACCGAACGGCGGATAATCAACGGCTCATCGCGCTCGATATCAATGTCATTATGGGCAAGCAGCGCCGCGACATGGGCCGGCGCGTCGAAACTCGCCGTAACCTGGGCCTTTTCAGCGCCAGCCCTCACAAGCCCGCTATCGGCCCGCGCACCAAGGGCAAGACCAAGCGCATCAAGCAAGATGGATTTACCCGCGCCGGTTTCACCCGTTAGAACGCCAAGACCATTTGCAAACTCTAGGTCCAGTGCCTCGATCAGCACGACATCGCGGATCGAAAGCGCCGTTAGCATGACATTACGCGGCGGGTGCGTTCTTCTGCATCAGGTTATAGGCGCGCGCATACCATTCGCTGCCGGGATAGTTTGCACCAAGAACGGCGGCTGCCTTCTTCGCCTCTTCCGGTACGCCCATCGCAAGATAGCTCTCAGTTAGGCGATACAGCGCCTCTGGTGCGTGGGTAGTCGTGTCATATTTCTCGACCACCTCACGGAAGCGCAAGGACGAGGCGAGCCAAAGCGCGCGGCGTTGATAGAAACGGCCAATCTCCATTTCCTTACCCGCCAAGTGGTCGCGAACGAGGTCGATTTTCAAAGTGGCGTCCGACGCGTAACGCGATGTGGGATAACGCCGCTGCACTTCACCGAGCGCGGCAAGTGCCTGCTCCGAAATTTTCTGGTCACGCGTTACGTCGCTGATCTGCTCATAATAAGACAATGCGATCAGATAATAAGCGTAAGATGCGTCTTTGTTTCCCGGATGGATAGACAGGAAACGGCGCGATGACTGAATCGACTCATTGTATTTCTGCGCCATATAGTAACTGAACGCACTCATCAGCTGCGCACGGCGGGCCCAAGGCGAATAAGGGTGCTGGCGCTCAACCTCGTCAAACAAGGCCGCCGCAACTTCATATTGCTTGTTATCAAGCTTGTCCTTGGCCGCCGCGTAAAGCGTGTTGACGTCACGCGCGACATAACGGGTGTTGCTGCCCGGCTTTGCGCCGCCGCCGCCGAGACCGAGTGCAGCGCAACCGGAAAGCATGGAAGAAGCGGCCAATACCGCCACGGGCACGAGGAATTTTTTGTTCATGGATGTTCCCTAGATAATCTTGTCCGCCCCGCCAAGCCTTTTGCTTGGCACTGCCGATAAACACACGCGAAGCGTGGCGCAGATTTCCTGTATCGGCGATGAATTATAAAGCGATTACGTCGCCGCGAAGAGAAAAAATCACTGCCGTCCGATCACCCTCTTGTACTGAACTTGCACCAGTCATCCTCTACAAATGTAATATCCAATATTTTTGCATGTTCACCTACTCAAAGTAATGATTACTTCCGCGCGGAAAAAAGGATGAGGCCCATTTATCCAATTTTTGAGGCTTTAATTCATCCGGCATATATTCGCGGATCAACGCGAGTTAAAGCCGCTTTTCTGAAATACTTGGCGATTAATACGTCACTATAGTATAGCCATTTACATTGTTATATCGTCAGGGTGTATGTCGACGTCTGAATTTTCTCAAAACACATTTAGGGATGGCGGCAAGATGGGCGCGCTGATGCTGGCCCACGACTGGTCCACGTCGCCCTTGGGTGAACCCGGAACGTGGTCATCGGCACTTCGATCGACCGTAAGTCTCATGCTTGGTTCAAGCATTCCTATGTTCGTTGCATGGGGCGACGAATTGGGTTTTCTCTATAATGATGCCTACGCAATCATCCTTGGCAACAAACATCCTGCGGCTCTTGGCGCGCGCTTTGAAGATATCTGGCGTGAAATATGGGACGATATTCAGCCGTTAACCGACGCCGCGCTTCGCGGTCAGTCTACTTATTGGGAAAACCTTCCGCTGGTCGTGAACCGGAAGGGGTATGCTGAAAACGCTTGGTTTACCTTCTCATATTCTCCAGTCCGCGACGACAACGGACATATGGTAGGCATGTTTTGCTGCTGTACCGAAACAACCTCGTTTGTACTCTCCCAGCTTCGCTCCGAGTTCCGCCTGACCTTAAATGATCGAATGCGCAATGCGGTAACAAGCCGCGACGCAATCAACGTCGGCTGTACGTTACTGGGCCAAACGATGGATGCGGCCTTCTGCACATTTGGCGAGGTCGAAAATGATGTTGTATGTAATGTACAAAGTGCTTGGATGGCTCCGGGTTTGGCCTCGATTTTGGGACGCCACAGGTTCGAAGATTATGGCGTTGGCCGGATTGCCGACTTGCTGTCGGGCAGCCCCCTTCTTATCGAAGACGTTCTAAGTGATGTTCGGACGGCGGGCACAATCGCCGAGCAAAGCTATGCTGCGGTAGGTTGCCGCGCGACTCTTGACGTCCCGCTGGTGCGCGATGGGAAAGTTCATGCTCTACTCAGCCTTGGCATGCCTAGCCCACATCAATGGAGCGACGAAGATGTGGCGTTAGCGACAGAAACCGTTGAAATCATGTGGCAGTCGGCTGAGCGCGCGCGTGCTGAGGCCAAGCTGAGCGAAAGCGAAGAACGCTTCCGCGCCATGGCGGACCGCGCGCCGGTCATCGTATGGGTGACTAACGCAGAGGGTTACTGCACCTACCTCAATCACGCTTGGTATGCATTTACCGGGCAAACGCGCGAAGAGGCGGAAGGCTTTGGCTGGCTTAACGCTACCCATCCTGATGACCAACAAATGGCAAATGACATTTTCTTCTCTGCCAATGCAAATTGCGAACCCTTCCGCATCGAATATCGTCTTCGGCATGCGGACGGCACCTATCGCTGGGCGATTGATGCCGCTGCTCCACGGCTCGGCATTGATGGCCAGTTTCTTGGCTATATCGGCTCGGTAATCGACATCGACGAACGCAGGAACGCTGAACAAAGGCTTATTGAAAGCGAAGCGAAATATCGCATGCTTTTTGACAGCATTGATGAAGGATTCTGCATCATAGAATTTGTTGAGGGCCCGGACGGCGCATTAGATGACTATATTCATGCCGAATTGAATCCGGCCTATGGTGCTAATGCCGGAATACCCGATGCAAAAGGCAAAACAGTCAGGGACTTGATTGGCGACGAAGCAGAAGAATGGGTCGAAATTTTCAGAAATGTTTTCCTCACCGGTGAGCCAATACGCTTCGAACGCGAACTTATCGCGACCAATCGATATCTCGAATTGTCCGCGTTTCGCATAGAACCCCCGTCAAAGCGGCAAGTCGCGACTTTGTTCAAAGACGTTACGGCGCGTAAGGTTGCTGAAGACGGGCTTGTAAAATTGAATGCTGAACTTGCGGCGCGTGTTGAAAATGCCGTTGCGCAACGCGCCACTGCGTTGGCGCATCTGCATGAAGCACAGAAACTCGAGACTTTGGGCCATCTAACGGGCGGTGTTGCGCATGACTTCAATAATCTGCTGACCCCAATCGTGGGTGCATTCGACATTTTGTCGCGCCGGCCTGGTATGGACGACCGCACCAGAATGCTTATTGAAGGTGGCGCTCAGGCCTCTGAAAAAGCACGGGTATTAGTACAGAGACTACTCGCTTTCTCAAGGCGGCAGGCATTGGAAACCAAGCCAGTGGACATATGCCGTGTTGTTAGCGGAATGACCGATTTGATTGCCCGGTCCATCGGACCTCAAATCATGCTGCGCGTCGATTGCACAAAGTGCAATTTGATTGCGTTTGTCGACCCGAACCAATTTGAACTGGCTTTGCTCAACCTTGCCGTCAACGCCCGCGATGCAATGCCAGACGGGGGGCATTTGGAAATCAGCGTCGACAGCGTAATTGCTGAGGACAAAACCGGATTGCCCAACGGCGATTATGTCTGTGTTCAGGTAAAGGACACTGGCGCCGGTATGGATGCAGAAACGCTTCGCCGCGCCATCGAGCCTTTCTTCACCACAAAGATTCTCGGTCAGGGCACGGGTCTGGGCCTTTCGTCGGTCCACGGCTTGGCGGCGCAATCCAATGGGCTGTTCGAACTCGCCAGCGAAATGGGCAAAGGGACGGTTGCAAGCCTTTGGTTGCCGGCATCCACCATAGCCACGGAAAGCGACGATGTGCTCGCGCCGTCAGGCATTGCTGCACCGCTTGAGCCGTTAAAAATATTATTGGTAGATGACGAAATGCTCGTGCGGATGGGGACAGCGCACATGTTGCAGGACATCGGTCACCATGTGATTGAGGCATCATCTGCGCGTCAGGCTATGCAAGTGATCGAAAGCGATACGCACATCGATATGCTGTTAACCGACTACGCCATGCCCGATATGTCGGGTGATGAATTGGCCTTGGCAGCGCGCAAATTGCGCCCTGAACTCAAAATGCTTCTTGTGACGGGGTATGCATCGACCGACAAGGAATGGGCGATCGACATGCCACGGTTGGAAAAGCCATTTGGTCAGGATGAACTGGCCGCTGCCATTTCGAAGGCGGGCAGTATCCTCACCACCGCCTGATTTGGGACACGCGTCCCTCTGGCTTGCGCGGCGCGTCAACGAAAAAAGGGGCCGCCGAAGCCGCCCCTTTCCTCTCCATCCTTTTGCAGGATATTCTGTTCGCGAGAGCCCGCCGGACTCAGCGATAAGCTTAGTCCTTCAAGAAAGCTGGTACATGGTCGGGATCGCCCCCGCCCTTGTTTTCGCCTTCTGAACGCTCTTGGCGTGGGCCACGGTCGCCGCGGCCTTCGCCCCTGCCACCATCACGTCCACCGCCGTCACGACGCGGTCCGCGGTCGCCACGGCCTTCACCGCGTCCACCACCGCCGCCGCCTTCGCGGCGTGGGCCCCGATCGCTGCGCTCGCTCTTTTCACGAGGCGGGCGCGTGTCTTCCAACTCTTCGCCGGTTTCCTGATCAACGACGCGCATCGACAGGCGAACCTTGCCGCGTGGGTCGATTTCAAGAACCTTGACCTTGACGTCCATGCCTTCGCTGACAACGTCCGTAACCTTCTCGACGCGCTCATTGCGCATTTCGCTGACGTGGACGAGACCGTCCTTGCCACCCATGAAGTTTACGAATGCGCCGAAATCAACGAGGTTTACGACTTTACCGTCATAAACCTTGCCGACTTCTGCTTCTTCAACGATGCCTGAAATCCACTTACGTGCAGCTTCGATCTGCGAGATGTCGGACGACGAAATCTTGATAAGACCTTCGTCATCAATGTCGACCTTCGCACCTGTAGTTGCAACGATTTCGCGAATGACCTTGCCGCCAGTACCGATGATGTCGCGGATCTTCGCTTTGTCGATCTGCATCGTTTCAATACGTGGTGCGTGGGCGGACAATTCGCCACGGGCTTCGCCCAAAGCCTTCGCCATTTCACCAAGGATATGCGCGCGGCCTTCCTTGGCTTGGTTCAGTGCAGCTTCAAAGATTTCGCGGGTAATACCGGCAATCTTGATATCCATCTGCATCGTGGTGATGCCTTCGGACGTTCCAGCTACCTTGAAATCCATGTCGCCGAGATGATCTTCATCACCCA
>JAZKGS010000013.1:0-1966 GCA_040385805.1 Pseudomonadota bacterium
CTTCAAGGCTCGCTCGAGTTCTTCTTCATCGTGGACTTCGACAAGCACATCCAGATGTTCCGCACGCGCAGCTTCCTCAATCTCGGCCATGACAATATCATCAAGCGCCGCGACGATGATCAAGATTGCGTCGCCACCCATCGCGCGCGCTTCTGCACATTGCCACGGGTCGACCATGAAATCCTTGCGGATCACTGGCAGTTCGCACGCGGCGCGTGCAGCGACCAAATAATCCTCATGCCCCTGAAAATAAGGCGCGTCGGTCAGAACGGACAAGCAAGCCGCGCCGCCTGCCTGATAGGCGGCCGCATGCGACGCCGGGTCAAAATCTGCGCGGATCAGGCCTTTGGACGGGCTCGCTTTCTTGATTTCTGCAATCAGCGCAATCCCGGACTGGCTTTTTGTCCGCAAAGCCGCTTCAAACCCGCGCGGAGCCGAGGGCGTCGGCCAATGCGCCAAGCCGTGAAGCTTGCGCTCCAAAACCTCAACACGCTTGGTGGCGCAAATTTCTGCAAGCTTGTCCGCCATCAATATGCCACCCAGCAATTCAACAATGCATTGGCAAGACCCTTGTCGATTGCCTCTGCCGCTTCCTCGACGCCCTCGGGCATCGTCTTCACGACACCGGCAACCAGCAAAGCCTCGGCGGCGTTAAAAAGCACGGCATCGCGATATGCGCCATGTTCGCCCTGCAGCAATTTGCGCAATTCTAGCGCGTTATGCGCCGCATCGCCGCCACGGATAGCCTCGACGGGGTAGACGGGCAGGCCAGCGTCAGCAGCCGTGGTGCGCTGGTAGCGCACGCCCTCCGGTTCAACGACCGCAACTTCGTTGCCGCCGGCAAGGCTCAATTCGTCCAGGCCTTCGTCGCCCGAAATAATCCGAGAATGTTCGGTACCCAAATGATGCAGCGCCTCTGCATACACCGGCACATAAGCTGGGCGCGCAATGCCGATAAGCTGACGTTTCACCCGCGCTGGGTTGGCGAGGGGGCCCATCAAGTTAAAGATCGTACGCTGGCCAATGCGCTGGCGGATGGGCTGAATGCGCTTCATCGCTGGATGGTGGTTGGCGGCGAACAGGAAACATATGCCGAGATCTTTCAGCGTCTCCTCCGCCATACGACCCGCACGTTCCATATCGAGCCCAAGCGCCTCCAACGTATCCGCTGCGCCTGCCTTTGATGATGCTGCGCGGTTACCATGTTTTGCCACAGGAACTTCGCAAGCTGCCACGACGATGGATACAGCGGTCGAAACGTTCAGCGTGTGATGGCCGTCACCTCCAGTACCACAAACGTCGATAGCACCCTCAGGCGCATCAATTGGGATCAGGCGATCGCGCATGGCTTGTGCCGCAGCGGCAATTTCCACCATCGTTTCTCCGCGCGCGGTCAGCGCAATCAGGAATGCCTCAATCTCGTCTTCGGACACACGCGCGTCCAAGATATCCGAAAACGCCTGCGCGGCCTCGTCATGGTCGAATAAATGCTGCGGGTCGGGCAGTTTGCCAAATGGGGTCAACGTGCGTCTCCCATAACTTTGTCAGCGACCGTCATGCCTGCAATGCGCATGAAATTGGCCAACATGGCATGCCCATGCTCTGTCGCGATGCTTTCGGGGTGAAACTGTACGCTGTGAATGGGCAGCGTCGCATGGCGGAAACCCATGACATGGCCGTCATCACTGGTTGCGTTCACAACCAAATCGGATGGCACATTCTCGACAATCAAAGAATGGTAGCGCGTCGCCTGAAACGGTGAGGGCAATCCAGCGAAAAGGCCGCTTTCATCATGCGTCACCGGGGAGGTTTTGCCATGCATCAAACCGCCGCGCGCGACGGTGCCGCCGAAATGCTGGCCAATGGTCTGGTGGCCCAGGCATACGCCCAACAACGGCTTGCCCGCGTCTGCACAAGCGGCAACGAGATCAAGGCTAACGCCAGCTTCATTGGGCGTTTTAGGACC
>JAZKGS010000014.1:0-3088 GCA_040385805.1 Pseudomonadota bacterium
ACTGATTTGAAAATCCCCCGGCAAACCATATTGCTACCCAATGGTGATATACTGGTTGCAGAGGGCAAGGGCGGAGGTGACGCGCCAGTCATGCGTCCGAAGGACATGATCGCAGGGTATTTTAAGAAGAAGGGTACCAGTGCTGTTAAGGGCGGAAATCGACTGACCTTACTTCGTGATGCAGATGGCGACGGTAAGTATGAGGGGCGCGCGGTTTTTGCAGAAAATTTGAATGCCCCATACGGGCTCGCCTTGTCTGGCGGATTTATCTACGTTGCAAATCAAGATGCGCTTGTGCGCTTCAGTTATGAAGAGGGGCAGACGCGTGCCAGTGGTCCCCCGGTTTTAGTGACGGCATTACCGGCCGCTATCAACCACCATTGGACAAAGGCGCTCGCCGCCAGCCCCGACGGTCGTTTTCTCTATGTTGGTATCGGCTCGAACAGCAATATTGGCGAGCGTGGAATGGCTGTCGAGGAAGAACGGGCAATGGTTTGGCAGATAGATGCGGAAACTGGCGCTTCAAAGCGTTTCGCAACGGGTTTGCGTAATCCGACAGCACTTGCCATCCAGCCCGGGTTGGGTCAGCTCTGGGCCGTCGTGAACGAACGTGACGAGCTTGGACCGGATTTGGTTCCAGATTACCTAACTTCAGTCCGCCAGGGTGCATTCTATGGTTGGCCCTATGCTTATTGGGGCGCAAATGCCGACCGACGTGTGCAGCCATTCAAGGAGGAAATGGTCCGGCGAACTGTAAAACCGGATTATTCGCTCGCTTCCCACACCGCACCGCTGGGTTTGTCGTTTTCCAATGCGTCAATGGGTGGACAATTCGGCAGCGGGGCTTTTGTCGGGATGCACGGCAGCTGGAACAGAGAAGTGCCAGTTGGTTACAAGGTCGTGTTTGTACCCTTCAGCGGGGGCCGTCCATCTGGCCCACCGGTTGATTTCGTGACTGGCTTTCAAGTGGACGGAAAAACTTTTGGGCGTCCCGTGGGTGTAACGGTCGATCCGCGCGGCGCGCTGATTGTGGCTGACGATTTATCGAACACGATATGGCGCATCACGCCTGGCGGACAAGGAGCCCAACGTCGTGCCGCGCCTGCCCCGTGAACGGAGGGGCGCTTTCGGTATGGCTACCTTATTGTGGCCCGGCACCCGTGCCGGCAGAGTGGACCAGCTACTGGAATTTTGACCCGGTGCTGCTGATTGCTTTGGCCGGTTGCGCGCTTTTGGCTTGGCGCATGGCTGACCAGCAATTTGGCCGCCAACTGCTAAGTGGCGCTGTTGCGCTAAGCGTCTTGTTGTTCGTGTCCCCGTTTTGTGCGCTGAGCGCGGCACTGTTCTCCGTGCGCGTTACACATCATGTGCTCATCGCGGCGGTACTCGCGCCGCTTATTATATACTCCCTGCCAGAACATCGGACGCGCTTGCGTGGGTCGCTCACATTCTGGACGGCGTTGCAGACACTCATTTTTTGGCTGTGGCACGCGCCCAGCCTGTATGCAGAAGCATTATCAAGCGATGTTTTATACTGGGTAATGCAATTATCGCTCCTCGGGACAGCAGCGGGATTTTGGGCAGCGCTGCGTCGCGCGCAAGAACCTGCTGCGATTGCAGCTTTGCTCTTCAGCACAGTTCAGATGGGACTGCTCGGCGCACTCATCCTCTTTTCGCCAACTGCATTGTACGAACCACATTATCTGACAACGACGGCTTGGGGTTTAAGCGTGTTAGATGATCAGCAACTCGCGGGTCTGATCATGTGGGTGCCGTCGGCAGGGTTGTATCTCGGGTCGGCGCTTTACGTCACCAGCCGCTGGTTCGCTCGCGAAGAAAGCCATTGACCCGTGATCGAACGACTTCGCTCCTGGGGTAACAGCTATACAGAGAGAGGCCGTTTTTCCCCCGTGGGGATTGCTTTTCATTGGACGATGGCAGGGCTCATTCTGTTTCAGATTGGCTGGGGGTTTTGGACAGACTGGATGGTGCCCGGTGGAGATAAGGTTCGCGCATATGAAATTCATAGCGCGGCAGGCTTGCCAATTTTGTTGCTGGCAATTGGGAGAATCCTGTGGCGCACGCTTATTACGGATCCCTACAACGACGCCGACGGCCAAGGCGTCAAAACAAAGATCGCGCATGTCACTGCCATAATGTTTTACGCCACATTTTTTACACTCCCATTATCAGGTTGGGCAATGTGGTCATCTGTTGCGTCGCCCGGTCCGCTGTATTTGGGGGGGCTGATACCTTGGCCGCAACTGCCATTAGATGGGCTTCGCCCTTTAACACGTTATCATATCCTGGATGTGGCGGAAGATGTGCACATCGCGTCAGTCATTCTCCTGCTCTTGCTGATTCCGGCACATGTAGGGGCGGCCCTGAAACATCATTTCTGGGATCGGAACGACGTGTTGCAGGGGATGCTGCCAGAAGTTCCTGACTGGCAGCGCCGCCCGGTAATTGCGCCGCGTAATGCGCCAGCGCCTCAATCTCCGAAGGGCTTAGACGTTGGCTAATTCTCAACATCACATCGCCCGGATCATTGCGCCGCCGCGATTTGCGCCACAAATTAAGCTGTTCGGCCAAATATGCGGCCGGTTGGCCTGCCAAAGCAGGATTTGCGGCGCCGATGCCTTGTCCCAAGTCACCGTGGCAGGAGGCGCAGGACGGCAGTCCGCGCGCCGCGTCACCTTCATGGTAAAGCTTCAATCGGGCCTCAGGACTACTGGAACCCGTGTCAAAAGGCAGGCTGGCATAATATACCGCGACGGCGTGGCGCTCGTCTGCTGCAAGCCGTTCTGTTATCCAGCGCATTTGCGCATGATAGCGGCGTCCGTCCGCATAGGCTTCCAGTTGCCGTTCCAGATATCCGGCATCGAGACCTGCCAACCGCGGCGAACCAGCGCCGTTGCCGCGACCGTCGAGGCCATGGCACGTGAAGCAAGCGTTTCCAGCGCCCGCGTCGGCACCGCTCATTGCGATAACGCGGCCATTTTCCGCGAAACGGTCGAACGACTTTGTGGCCGACTGATTGCACGCGGCAAGGATGGACAAGGCAAAAACTGGCAAGATAAAGCGCACG
>JAZKGS010000014.1:3188-7269 GCA_040385805.1 Pseudomonadota bacterium
ATTCTCGCCGCGTACATCCGAAATGCTCCGGCGCTTGTGCCTGGGTCAGGCATGCCAGCCATGCCGCTAAGCGAAGCGGAAGCACGCGATATTGCCGCATATCTTTATCAAGCAAAGGAACCCTAATGCTCGAAGGCTGGCCGCCTCCTATACTCGACCCCGCCGGTCCATATGCAAGCTCAGTATCGTTGCTCAGTTGGATATTGTTTGCGATGGGCGCCGTGGTCCTGATGATCGTACTGGTTGCGGTATACATCGCAATTTTTGGTCGGCCGGGATTGCAGGCAAAGCTTGGCGGCAAAGCAATAATTTGGGTGGGTGGAATTGCGTTTCCGGTTGTCGTGCTGACCATACTCCTCGTTTACGGGCTGTCGCTCACCCGGCATTTATCGGATCCTGTTGAGGGTAGCGAGATGCGCGTTCGGATAACCGGCGAAATGTGGTGGTGGCGCGTTGCTTATCTGGACGCACAGGGCCAAGCCGTCGTGCACGACGCGAACGAATTGCACATCCCGACAGGGCGACCCGTCGTGCTTGAGCTTGAATCCGCTGATGTCATCCATAGTTTCTGGGTTCCAAGGCTCTCGGGCAAGCTAGATATGATTCCGGGGCGTCGCAATTTGATGAAAATCCAGGCGGACGTTCCTGGGACTTTCGGGGGCCAATGTGCCGAATATTGCGGCGGTCCACATGCGCTTATGGGGTTCAAAGTAGTCGCACATGACCCTGTGCGATTTGCGCGGCTGATGCAGAATCGAAAGGCACGTGAAACGGCACTTCCGTCTGTCCCCAGCGAAGGCGCTCGGCTGTTTGAAACAAGTGGTTGCTCGGCCTGCCACCGTATTGCGGGAACAGGCGCAAATGGTCTTGCCGGGCCTGATTTAACCCATGTCGGTTCGAGGGGAACATTGGGCGCAGGCATTTTGCCCAACAATCGCGGCACAATGATGGGCTGGATTGGCAACAGCCAAGCCATAAAGCCCAATAACCGTATGCCGCCATACACGCTGCTGACCTCCGAACAGTTGACCCAGTTGGCCATATATCTCGAGGCGCAAAAATGACTTCGGAAACCGGATTCGATCCAAAGCTTTTTGACCGTTTTCCTACAAGCGAACCCCGCCCGCAAAGTGAGGTGGACGAACTAACACGCATTTGGGCGGCGCCGCGGGGTTGGCGTATGCTGACTATCGTAAACAACAACTATGTGGGCCTTTGGTACGTCGCTGCGGCTTTCCTGTTCTTTCTATTAGCTGGGGTACTTGCGCTCGTGATGCGCGCGCAATTATCGCTCCCCATGCTGGGCGTCTTACCGCAGGAAACCTACAACCAGTTCTTCACTATGCATGGCACGGTGATGATGTTCCTTTTTGCCGTTCCAATTATGGAGGCGATTGGCGTCATGCTACTGCCGCAAATGCTCGCAGCCCGCGATTTGCCATTTCCGAGGCTGTCGGCTTATGCTTTCTGGGCTTATTTAATTGGCGGACTTTGCTTTTTCGCGTCGCTGTTTGCTGGCCTTGCACCCGACGGCGGCTGGTTTATGTATCCGCCGCTCACCAACTCGACGTATTCGCCGGGCATCAACGCGGACTTCTGGCTGCTTGGCATCGGCTTTATCGAGATTAGCGCAATCGCTGGTGCAATTGAAATTTTGGTTGGCATTCTCAAAACGCGGGCGCCGGGTATGACGCTTGCTCGGATGCCGCTGTTTGCTTGGGCGATGCTGGTTTTCGCAGGCATGATACTGATTGCATTCCCTTCTGTAATTCTTGCGACCTTGCTGCTCGAACTGGAGCGTGCACTCAACTGGCCGTTTTTCGATGCCACCCGCGGCGGTGACCCGATGCTGTGGCAGCATTTATTCTGGTTCTTCGGTCACCCTGAGGTTTACATCATATTCCTGCCCGCTGCCGGCCTCGTTTCAATGATGGTCTCCAGCCTGGCCAAGACCGAACTGGTTGGATACCAGTTGATTGTGCTCGCACTGCTTGCAACTGGCTTCATAAGTTTCGGCGTGTGGGCACATCATATGTTTACCACTGGCATGCCGAGCATGACGACCGGCTTTTTTGCCGCCGCGAGCATGGCGGTCAGCATCCCGGCGGGTATTCAAGTATTCAGCTGGATAGCTACTCTTGCGATCGGTAAGCCCAAATACAATACACCAACGCTGTTCGTTGTTGGCGGGCTGGTCACTTTCGTGATGGGCGGGCTGACCGGCGTGATGGTCGCAATGGTGCCCTTCGACTGGCAGGCGCACGACACATATTTCATCGTCGCGCACCTTCATTACGTGTTGATCGGTGGCGCAGTTTTTCCCGTGTTCGCTGCGTTCTATTTTTGGGTCGGCATGACCAGCCGCCGTCCTTTGTCGGAGCGACTGGGCAAGTGGGTTTTTTGGCTGATGTTTTCAGGCATGCACATCACTTTTCTTCCGATGCATCTGTCCGGCCTGATGGGGATGCCGCGAAGGGTATACACCTATTTACCGGGGATGCAGTGGGAATGGACGAACATGCTATCATCCATCGGCGCTTTCATTCTTGGCGCTGGCGTGGTTTTGTTTCTTGTCGATCTGCTCCGCAACTTTCGTTTCACGACCGATGATGACGCTGGCAACATATATGGTGGGGGTACACTGGAGTGGTTGCCAACGGGGCTATATTCAACGCGCAGCATACCTGTCATTCGTAGCATGACGCCACTTTGGGATAACCCCAATCTGGCGAAGGAAGTTGAAGAAGGGCGTCATTTCCTTCCTAATTCGGCAACCGGGCTGCGGGAGACGCTCATTACCAGCCCGATCAGGGCAGAACCGCAGTATTTGCAGGTGATGATGGGACCTTCTGTCTGGCCGCTACTAGGAGCGGTCTTTACTGCGGGCTTTTTCCTGCTTCTTACTGTGCAGGCCTATTTCCTATCACTTGTGTGCCTACCGCTCGCAACATTTTCAATTTTGCGTTGGTTATGGGACACGGATCGGCCAGTGCACCAGAAGGAAGTTGACGTCGGCGCGGGTATCATGTTGCCGACATATGTCACCGGACCAAGCGCCCATGGCTGGTGGGCTATAATCTGCGTCTTGGTCGTTGCTGCGATGATTTTTTTCATGGCGATTTTTGGATATCTGTTTGTGTACGGCGTCCATCCAACTTATTGGGTCGTCCCCACCGAGCGCTGGTGGGCCCTTCCAATATCTGTTGCGTACGCGGCTGCGGCGGTCTTGATATTTTTCGGTCGGTGGCTCCTGGGTCGCGATCGATCGACCAACTGGAGCCCAACTATAGCTATAGTTTTTGCGGCGCTTTTAATCGTAGCAGCACTTGCGACCGACTGGTTCAGCTGGCGGGCGCAGGCCATTGATCCGGAGCTTACCGCGCAGGGTGCATTTTCCCACGCGATGCTCGGGCTTCAGGGTCAACTGGTCGCGGTCGTTATCTTGATGGGCGGATATCTTGCCGCGCGCACGGCGCGAGGACTGATCACGCGGCCGCGCAACACCACTTTCGACGTCGTGACCCTATTCCTGCTCTACACCTGCGCACAAGGGGCGGCCACGACACTGCTGCTTCGTTTTTTCCCGGTGAGTGGTTGATGCATAACTGGCGGAACCTGCTCGGAGGGTTGCTATTATGGGCTGCGCACTTCTTTGCAGTGTATATCATTGGTAGCGTTTTTCCCGGGGAAAGGATTGCAGCGGTGCTTGTCCTGATAACCACGTTTGCGATCCTTGCGGTCACATTGACCTTGGCAATTAAAGCGTTGCGCGCACGTTCCGATATCGACGATGGCATACAGCGCTGGATGAGCGACCTCACGTTGCTCGGCTATTTAACTGGCGGCGTTGCAATTATCTACCAAGGCCTGCCAGCTGTAATGTTCCTGTTATGATCGTAAGGATCAATAGACCCAACTGCGTTTCCATCTCAAGGTACCCTCATGCGTAAAGGTGAGACATTTGGATTTTTACTGCAACGTCAGGTGGATACGAACGGATGAGTGATCGCGCCTCCTCCCCAATCGGGCGTACCTTTTGGTTACTGCACCAATTTCGAAAGAAGATCTGGGTCCGTGCTGC
>JAZKGS010000015.1:0-8264 GCA_040385805.1 Pseudomonadota bacterium
CAGAGTAGTTTAAGGAGTGAATATAATGGCAGTTGAAGAAAAGGCGAAAGCCATCAAGTATAAGGTTGAACGCCATGGTCCTGGTGGCATCGACATCGTTAATGTGACCGCTGAATCCGGCGACGAAGCCGCGTTGAAGGCATATAAGGCAGGCTGCGTTATTCGCGGTGTAACGCCTGACCAGTCCGACGCGGATGAAAACACGCTGGCGGCAGAACGCGACGAGCAGATTGCCGAAGACCGCGCCGAGCAGACCATCCCGAGCGGCAAGGCTGCCAAGGCGGCTGCTGACTTGCAGGAGAAATCCGACAAGGACGTAGCCGACCGCAAAGTGCCACCTTACGTTTAAGGATAGCACATGCCCAAAATGACCGACGCCGAACTCCGCACGCTTGTCTGCAAGCGGAGGGACGCGTCGGCTTCATACATGAAAAACGGCCAGACAAAGGACCGTAAAGAGGCGTTGCAGTTCTATAAGGGTGAGAATCTCAACCTTTATGGTGACAGCGGCGCAGGGCTTTCCACGGTGGTCAGCCGTGACACGATGGAGGCTATCGAAAGTGTGCTTCCGGGCTTGATGAAGCCGTTTGTGTCAGGTGACGAGGTTGTTCGTTACGAGCCGACCGGCCCCGAGGACGAGGAAGCGGCAAAGCAGGCGACAGAATATATCAATTACCGCTTTTCAAACGATAATGACGGGTTTCGCGTTATCCACGATGCGCTGAAAGACGGTCTTATGTTCCGTCTGGGGGCTGCCAAGGTGGTATGCGAGACCGTCGAGGAAACGACGTCCACGTTCTACAAGGATGCGACCAGCGAGGAATTGCTGGCGGTCGAAAAGGATATCGATGGCGACATCATGCTGGACGAAGCGACTGGAACGTATCAGTTCCGCGTCACGACCACACAGGAGCGCAAGCTTTACCGCGTTATTGTCATGGCTCCCGAGGAATTTCTGTTCGAGGAAACGCTAACCGATCTGGATGATGCGACATTCCTTGGCCACATGAAAACGGCCAGTGTCGGCGACCTGATTGCGATGGGCCTGCCCAAAGACAAGTGCATGAAGCTTCAGGGCGGCGATCCGGTGACGGATGAGAAGGAAGAGCGCTTCGACAACGAATATGACGAGGAAAACCTAGCCACGGATGATCTTGCACGGCGCGTCAGTGTGCTTGAGGCTTATATCCGCGTCGATTACGAGAAGAAGGGCCGGTTGCAATGGCGGCGCATCTGGGTTGGCGGCAATTCGTCTGACGTGATATTCCACGAGGAGGTCGATGACCATCCTTTCTGCGTGTGGACGCCAATACCTATCCCGCACAAGCTTATCGGCATGGGGATGCACGATCTGACGCGTGATATCCAGATGCAGAAGACCGCGCTAATCCGCGAGCAGTTCAACAACGTATATCTGACAAACCGGCCACAGCGCGAAGTCGTTGAAGGGCAAGTTAATATCGAGGATTTGCTGAATCCGACAGTAGGCGGGTTGATCCGTGTCAAGTCGCTCGGCAACATTCAGGACCGCACCGTTCCGTTCATGGCGGGTGGCAGTTCGGGAATGGTGGAATATCTGGACAACGTGCGCGAAAGCCGCACCGGCTCGACGCGATACAATCAGGGCATGGACACCGAAAGCCTTAACAAGACCGCGACGGGCATCAGCATCATCCAGAACGCCTCGCAACAGCGGCAGGAGCTTATTGCGCGTCAGTTTGCAGAAGGGTTCCTGAAGAACGTATTTCGCAAGATGCTGGCCTTGGTATGCAAATATCAGGACAAGGAGGAAGTCATCAAGCTTCGCGGCGAATGGCAGCCGATGGACCCGCGTGAATGGAAAGACAGCTATAACATGTCTGTTGCAGTCGGGCTTGGCACCGGCAACCGCGAGCAGATGGTCGGGCAGTTGACCAACCTGTTGCAGATGGACCAGCAAATTATCGAATTGCAGGGCGGCGCAGACGGCCCGATTGTGACGCTGGCCAATGTCTATGAAAAGCTGAAACGCATGATTGAGGCGATGGGCTTGAAGGGCATCGAGAATTATTACAGCGACCCCGGTGCGGAACAGGAGCAACAGCCCGAGCAGCCGCAGGAAGACCCCGCCATTGCCAAAGCGCAAGCCGATGCGGCGGTAGCTATCCAGAAAGCGCAAATCGACGCGGAGACCAAAATAAAGATTGCCGAGATTAACGCGCAAACGGACATGCAGATTGCATCGATGAACGCTCAACCGGTGATGGGAATAGCGGCATGACCATTGAATCGCGGATGCACGAAGCGCAGGCGCTGCTCGATAATCCGTTGCTTAACGAGATATTCGACAAGTCACGCGAAAACGCAATCGCAGCATGGCTTGCAACGCCCACCAGTGACCGTGAAGGCCGCGACTGGTGCTGGATGCTAATCAAGGCTCAGGATGCGCTCAAGGCGTCCCTGCAAGCCGTAGTGGATGACGGCGCAATTGCCGCCAGCAGGCTGACGGATACCCCGCAGCCCTAATTTAAGGACAAATCATGGATATTGAGACGGCGACCCCGGAAACGGGACCTGTCAGCGTGGACGCGTCAATCGACAGCATCATTGCAGACATTGGCACGGACATAACCCAGACCGATGATATCGACGAGATATTGTCGGAAGTGGCTAACGAAACCGAGAATGAGGGCCAACCGGAAACGGACCCCGAAGACGAAGGTGCAGAAGCCGAACCGGAAGTCGAAGCGGAGGAATCCGAGGTCGAGGCTCCCCAGACATACAAGGTGAAGGTGAACGGCGAAGAACTCGACGTGCCACTGGACGAATTGTTGAATGGCTATAGCCGGACGCAGGATTACAAAACCAAAACTGCCGAGGTTGCCGAACAACGCAGGGCTGTTGAAGCCGAGCGCGTTGGGATGGCATCCGAATATGTGAGCGAATTGAAGCGGGCAACCGATCTATTCGAGGCGACCGATCCGGTCCTATCAGAAGCACGGCAAACCAACTGGCAACAGTTGGCCCAAGAAAATCCGACTTATTACGGTCAGCTTCGCGCTGCCGTCGATGAGCGTGTTGCCTTGATTGCTGCCAAGCGTGACGAAATGGGGCGGATTCAGTCAGCGGTCAGTGAGCATGAAGCGGCGCAAGCTGCAGAAGCCACAAAGACCGAAATGGAGTTGCTGTTTGCCGCTATGCCCGAACTTCGGGAGCCGGAAAAACAGGCTGCATTCTCGAAAGAAACCAATGAATATCTGGCAAATGTCGGGTTTTCGGAGGACGATATTGCAGAAATAGGCGACCACCGAGCATTTATGATCGTGGACAAGGCCAGACGGTGGGACGCCCATCAGAAAGCCGTTGCAAGCCTACCCGCCAAGAAAGTCGTCAGTGTCAGCGATGTGAAAGCATTGAAGACGGACGGCAGCTCGCAAGCACCCCAAAATCGTCTCAAACCCGGTGCCTCACGCGATGCAAAACTCGATTGGGCGCTTCGGGAACTTTCCGAAGGATAAATAAATGGCAATTATTGCAAATACCTTGCTGACGTTCTCAGCAATCGGCAACCGTGAATCGCTGCTCGACAAAATCAGCAACATCTCGCCTGTCGATACTCCATTCCAGAGCATGATCGACGAAACAACCGTCGATGCAACTCTGGTTGAATGGCAAACCCAGTCGCTTGCTGCTGCTGCTGCCAACGCTCAGTTGCAGGGTGACGAGTTCACGTTCGCATCTGCCAACCTGACGACCCGCGTTTCCAACCGCACACAAATCAGCCGCAAGACTGTCATTGTGTCGGGAACGCAGGACGTTGTGAACAAGGCAGGCCGCGAACGCGAAATGGTCCTGCAAATGTCGATTATGCGCGACGAAATCAAGCGGGACAAAGAGTTTGTCCTTTGCTCGAACCAAGCGCCTGTAACCGGCAACTCGACCACCGCACCTCAGCTTCGTCCGCTGTGTGGCTGGTACGCAACCAACACGTCACGCGGTGCAGGCGGTGCTAACGGCACTTCCTCTGCTGCGGCCACCGATGGCACCCAGCGCACCTTGACCGAGGCAATCATGACCCCGGTTCTGTCGGCTGCATGGACTTCGGGCGGCACACCCAACCTGCTCTTGACCGGACCGAAACAGCGCGGCGTAATTTCGTCGTTCACTGGCGGCGCGACCAAGTTCTACAGCATCGAGGACAAGAAGCTTTCGGCGACCATCTCGGTCTATGAAGGCGACTTCGGCGTCTACAAAATCCTGGCATCGCGTTTCGTGCGCGGCGCTGCGACTGCGGCAGACCGTGAAGTCCACGTTCTCGACCCCAAGCTGTGGGCAGTTGGACATCTGAAAGGCCGCAAGATGAAGACGGTCGATGTTGCTGTCACTGGTGACTCAGAAAAAGGCGTAATCCTTTCTGAATACACGCTTTTGTCTTACAACGAAGCAGGATCAGGAATCGTTGCTGATCTTACATAAGCAGGGTATTGACTTAAGGGTGTAGTTGGGTTATGTTGCTTCTGGAAGGAAGTGATATGACCCGACTATGCTCAATTGATGGATGCGGACTGAAACATTCATCGTTAGGTTTTTGTCGAAACCACCACAGCCGGTTTAAGAGAACTGGCTCCCCTGATGGGATAAGGCCACGCGCTCCTATAGAGGTTCGATTCTGGAAGTTTGTAGACAAACGCGGCGACAATGATTGCTGGCCGTGGACAGGTAAGCGTCAAAAAACTGGTTATGGCCGCATCAGTTCAGGACAGTTCAAGCAATACGGCGCACATCGAGTTAGCTTCAAAATGGAGAATGGCTTTGATCCGCCTGTTGTCATGCACATTTGCGACAACCGGTGGTGTGTTAATCCAGCCCATTTGAAGGCGGGGACGATGGCTGAAAACAACGCCGATATGAGGGCCAAGGGGCGCCATAACACGACGATCAGGCCAAGAGGCGAGGGGCATCATCGCTCAAAGCTAACCGAAGCCGATGTCAGAGAAATTAAAAGCCGCCCAGATATGAAGCCCGGAAAACTAGGCAAAGAATTTGGGGTTAAGTCTGCCGTTATTCAACGGATCAGAAACGGCAGCGCATGGAAGCACGTCACCTAGACGGCTCCACATCGAAACAGCGAAGGGCTGCCCTAACGGGTGGCCCTTTTTATTTGGGGGAAGTCCAATGGACATTGTTTACAGCGACATTGCCAATGGCATCCGCTCGGATACCTTTGTTGATAAAGACGGCACGATTGGCGTTCGGCGTTCTCAGGACGTCGAGGAAATCATCAAGGCGGTTCACCGCGAAAAGATGGAAACCAACGGCCATGTGGTCGAAGGCATGGGCCGTCATATCGGTGAAGTGCCTATAACGGCGCTGATAGATTACTGCCAAGCCAAGGGCATCCGCTGGGAACAGGTTGTTTACGGCGAGGGCATGAATCATGTGCTGAAAGACTTCTTGCGTGAAAATGCAGCATTCCGCACCACGGATGCGAAGTTCTAATGGCCATTTCAACATATGCCGAGCTTCTGACCGAGTTCGAGGCATATCTTAACCGCACTGACTTTTCCACGCGCTTCCCGACGTTCGTTCGTCTGGTTGAAAGCGACGTGCAGAAAACCATCAACGACGACCCGAACATGTTCATCCGGTCCACAGCGACGTCGCAGGGGCGCTATACAGCCCTGCCAGACGACTTCGGGCAGATGATAGCCGTGGACCTTGGCGGAAGCCGCATGGCAAGCGTCACGGCGGCTGATTTTGCCGCTCTGGACGATATATCGGGCGACCCGACCGTGTTTGCCATCATCGGCAACGAAATTGCTCTGGCCCCGTCCAACACGACCGGCACGATTACCATGATTTATAAGCAGAACATCCCTGCTTTGACGGTCGGAAATACAACCAACTGGCTGCTTGAAAAGGCCCCCGAAGTTTATCTCTATGGCACGTTGCTTCATGCTTCGGCCTTTGGCTGGGATGATAACCGTGTGCCACTGTGGCAGGCTGCCTATGCAGATGCTGTTGAAACACTACAGATTGACGGTGAGCGCCGCAGATGGGGTGCGGCACCGCTTGCGCCACGGATTAGGCGCACATGATATTCGGCCCGCTTGCACCGGACAAGGCAACAAGCGGCAATCCAGACATTCTGACCGTGGCAAGCGGCGTCTATCCGATGGAGGATGGCTACCGGCCTGTCGGGCAGTTCGAAGGGCTATATGGCGACTTGAACGCGGCTCCAAAGGGTGGCGCTACGTTCACCAGTCCCGAGGGGCTATCGTATATCATTGCAGGGACGGCAACATCGCTCCTGAAGGCGTTTGCAGGGGCATGGGAGACAATCGGCACAGGTTACAGCCTGCTTGCTGAAAACCGCTGGCGATTTGCTCAATATGGCGGGTTGGCGATTGCTACAAACGGCACTGACCCGATGGTCAAGATAGACCTGGCGTCGGGTGTGGTCAGCGCATTGGGCGGGACACCACCAAAGTTTGAAACACTGGCTGTTGTGAAAGATTTTCTCGTTGGCGGGGTCCGCAACGGCAAAGTCATGCACATGGGCTGGTCGGGCATCAACGACGCGGAGTGGTGGACCACTGGCCAGCGGCAGGCGGACAGGCAGGTATTGCCAGCAGGGGGCCGCATCAACGGCATATTGTCGGGTGAATACGGAGTTATCCTGCAACGCGACCGGATTTGCCGGATGGATTATGTAGGCGGCAGCACGATATTTTCGATTAACGAGGTATCGAGCAACATAGGCTGTGTTTCGGTTCATTCGGTGGCGCAGTGGGGAACGCTCGGGTTCTTCCTGTCTGATGAGGGCTTTATGATGTGGGACGGGCAGCAGCCGGTTCCAATCGGGCGTGAGTTCATAGACCGCGAGTTTGGTGAGCAATACGGCGTCGAGGATTGGTCGCAGATGTCAACCGCAGTCGATCCGGTCAACGGAATTGTCATGTGGTCAATGGCCGACAAGGTGTGGCTGTATAGCTGGATATTCCAGCGCTGGGCAACGCTGCCGATTGCATCGAGCATTATATTCTCGGGCGTGACGAAGGCGCTTTCGATTGACGAGCAGGATTTGGATGTCGGGGTGCTCGACGATGACATTGACGGCGCAGGGCTGGACCCGCTTGACGATACGCGATTCAAGGGCGGTGCGCCGCTGCTTTACGTGTTTAATTCGTCCGATGTGCTTGGCACGTTCTCGGGAACGCCGATGGCAGCAACCTTTACGGGGACAGATTTGGAATTGTTTCGGGGGCGTCGTGCCTGTCTGCGGTTTGCCAGACCCGACTGCGATGCAACTACCGGCATGACGCTCTCGTTCCTTGCCAGACAGCGCCTAGGGGACGCTGGCAGCACGGTAACGGCGTCGTCGCTGGTAACATCGGGGGACATGCCATGTCGGGTCAACGGGCGCTTCCTGCGGCCTACACTGGCAATCGCGGCAGGCACGACTTGGGAATATGCAAAAGGCGTTGATTTTGTCGGTGAGGCGGGGGCCGGCAGATGACTTCGACTGTTTATACCTTCATCGCCACGCGCACCAGTTACGCGACAACCATACCACCCGTTGCAAAGGACTTGCGGGATTTATCGCGCCGCGTTCGTGATGCGTTACTGGCAACAGCATATCCAACGCGGGTCGGTGAGTTGCGTGACTTTCCGCTTCCCGTGCCGGTTGAAAACTTTCTTCTGTGCGATGGCTCGGAGGTCGGACAAATCGACTTTCCAGAATTGTATTCATATTTGACGGACACCCAAGGCGCGGCGGTTGATGCGGCCAACTTCTTGTTGCCCAACTATCTCGGTAGCAAGGACCAAAGCCCGACAGCACCGCCACAGACGGTTGACCCCGGTTCTGTCGGCATTGGCGACCCGCCGCCAGAAACCGAACCCGACCCCGGCGAGGGCGGCGGCACGAACGGCAATCCTCCATCTGGTGGACGCCCGCGTGAAAATGAACGCGAACTGTAGTGGAGGCTTACTACCGCTTTCGTGACGAGTTGGCGGGACTTTTGGACGAACGATTCTACACGATTGGTTGGCTGGATTGCCAAGTTATCAATGGCGCGATCCGGTTTCTGGCGACCGATGACGCGATAATATTGTTCAAATTCGAACGCTACCCGACCGGATTACTGGAACTGCAAGGCATGGCAGCGGCGGGCAATCTTGAAAGCATCAAGGACAAACTGATTCCGGCAGCCGAAGCACTGGCACGGGACATGGGGTGCAAGAGCGCCCGCATCGATAGCAGGGCCGCATGGGTGCGGTTG
>JAZKGS010000016.1:0-6982 GCA_040385805.1 Pseudomonadota bacterium
CTGACGGTCGACTTCACCGAGGACCACCGCATCGGCAAGGAAATCTTGGCCGGGGTGTCGGACCAGTATCGCAAGCTGCGCAATACGTTCCGCTATTTGCTTGGTGCGCTTGACGGGTTTTCTGATGCCGAGAAGGTCGCAGTGGCCGACATGCCGGAATTGGAGCGCTACATGCTTCATCTTCTGGCGGACATGGACACGAAGCTTCGGCAGGCAGTCGATGACTTTGACTTCAATACCTATGTGCGCTTGCTGACCGACTTCGCGAATGAAGACTTGTCCGCCTTCTTCTTCGATATCCGCAAGGATTGCCTCTATTGCGATGCGGCGACGGATCCAAAGCGCATGGCGTATCGCACCGTTTTGGACACTTTGTTCCACGCGCTCGTGCGTTATGCCGCGCCAGTGTTGGTGTTCACCAGCGAAGAGGTTTGGCAAACGCGGTTTCCCGCTGCGGATAGCGTGCATTTCTCCGAATGGCCTGAAGTTGATGCCGGTTGGTTTAACCTCGAATTCGTCGAGCGTTGGTTCCAACTTCGTGAACTGCGCCGCCAAGTGACCGAAGCTATTGAGCCTCTGCGTCGCGAAAAGGTCATAGGCTCAAGTCTGGAGGCAGAGGTTCAAATTTCCGACCTCGGGGCCATCCTCGGAGATTATCAGGACAACGCCGGGTTTCTTGCCGAGCTTTGCATTACTTCAGTTACGATGCCAGTGCCGGGTGTTAATGAGCCTGTCGTTACCAAAACCACAAACAGCAAATGCGGTCGTTGCTGGCGGCATTTGCCGGAGGTTGTCGACGATGGCGATTTGTGCGGTCGTTGCGAGGATGTTGTCAGTGGGTAAAGCACTTCTTTGTGCCTTTGTGTCTTCGTGGGAATTTTCCACGTTGTTTGGTTCGCACAAAGGCACGAACACAAGATGGTTCGTCCACTTCCGTCACCCTGAACTTGTTTCAGGGTCCATTTCTCCGCATAGAGCTTCGGTCCCAGTCGCAGGATGGATGCTGAACCGAGTTCAGCATGACGTGAAAGAGAGCTTGGCACATTTATGACCCCCAACCCCAAATTCCGCCTCCAAGGCCTGATGCTGGCAAGCTTCGTCTTTATCGCCGATCAAATGGTGAAATTCGCGATGCTTGGGCCGTTGCAGCTGAGAGAACGCGGCGTCATTCACATCATTTCGATCTTTGACCTGCGTTATGCCGAAAATCGCGGTGTTTCGATGAGCTTTCTGACCGCGACAAGCGATGGCGAACGGTGGGCATTGGTGGCGCTGACCGCTGTGATTGCCATTGGCGTCGGTATCTGGATGTGGCGAGAGAAATTGCGTGGTGACGTATTGGCGCTGTCCCTGGTGCTCGGCGGGGCGCTTGGAAACATCGTTGACCGGGCGCGTTACGGCTATGTCGTTGATTATGCCGACCTACACTTTGGCGCTTTCCGCCCCTTTTACATATTCAACCTGGCCGATGCCTGCATCAGCATTGGCGTATTGATATTGCTTGCCCGCGCGTTCCTGATAAGCGACAAGGAAACCGGTCGCGGGGCTGATGTTCAGCAACCCGCAAGCAACGCCGACATAGTGGAGAAGTCATGAAGCGGATACCTATCTTAGCGGCGGCGTCAGTTGCTATACTCGCGCTTTCGGGCTGCGGCACGACCAGCATCTATGACCGTGATCGTCCAGACGAATTCGCCGTGACCAAATCAAAGCCAATTCAAGTGCCGAGCGAATTTACTTTGCCAGTGCCAACACCCAACGCGCCGCGTCCGCAGGATGGCGATACCCAGCAGCAAGTTCTGGATGCCATGTTCGGTGGCACCGTACCTGCGCCTTCGCCCCGTCCGTAATTCGGCCAGTAATTGGATAAGCATATGAACAAAAAACCTGTCCTTTTTGCCATAGCAATGATCACACTTCCCCTGTTGTCGGGTTGTGGGTCAATGGGCAACCTATTGGGTGGCAACCAAGCCGCTGCACCTGTAGCAGGCCGCGCGGCGCCTTTGGTGGTGCCGCCAGACTTTGCGCTTGAGCCAACGGCAGCCACATTAACGCGTTCCGCAGACGCAACTCAGGAACAAGCATTGGAGGCGCTATTTGGCGGTCCCTCCGCGCGCTCAGCGGCGGAACGTTCGATTTCGACCACGCCCGGCATTGCCGAAGCAGGCATACGTTCATCAGTTGGTGACCCGCAAACCAACACCGTCAACAAGGGTAGCATCACGCGCGATATCATCGCCGCACCTGAAGGCGACGGCCAAACTGCTCAAGCGGTTATTCCCGGCTAATGCCTTGAAAGCGGCGCGCCCTTAAGCGCGCACGCTCGCTTCCTCTACGCCTGCGCTATTGTGGCGTAATGCCTTCAAGACAGTCTCAACGATCTGCGGCGCGTTCAGGCCAGCGTCGTCATATTGCTTCTGTGGGCTATCATGCTCCTGAAAGATATCCGGCAAGCGCATCGTGCGGATCTTAAGACCTGTGTCCATGAGACCAGCGTCGCTTGCCAGCGTCAGCACATGCGCACCAAGACCGCCCACTGCTGCTTCTTCAACCGTCACGACAACTTCATGCGTGGCAATCAGATGGCGGATCATTTTTTCGTCAAGCGGCTTGGCAAAGCGCAAGTCAGCGACCGTGGTGCTGAGACCTTTAGCATCCAGCGTGTCGGCGGCCTTCATCGCTTCGGCGAGACGTGTGCCAAGCGAGAGAATGGCAACCTTCTTACCTTCGCGTATGATTCGGCCTTTGCCGATTTCCAACTGCTGAGGCACTTCAGGCAATGGAACGCCCGTGCCGTTGCCGCGTGGATAGCGGAACGCAATTGGGCCGCTGTCGTGGAGGACTGCGGTATAGGTCATGTGGACCAGTTCTGCCTCATCGGCAGGCGACATGACGACCATATTGGGCAAGGTCGCCAGATAGGTAATGTCGAACGAGCCGGCATGGGTGCTGCCGTCGGCTCCAACCAAGCCAGCGCGGTCAATTGCGAAACGCACGGGCAAATTTTGGATCGCGACGTCATGGACAACCTGGTCATATGCGCGTTGCAGAAATGTCGAGTAAATCGCGCAGAACGGCCGCATGCCTTGGGCGGCAAGGCCAGCGGCGAAAGTCACGGCATGCTGTTCAGCTATGCCTACATCGAACGAGCGTTCGGGGTGCGCGGCGGAGAATTTGTCGACACCGGTCCCGCCTGGCATTGCTGCGGTAATCGCGCAAATCTTCGGGTCTGTTTCAGCAAGCTTGGCCAAAGTTTCGCCAAAGACATTCTGATACGCTGGCGGACCGCCGCCGGGGCCTTTGTCTTGCTTGCCCGTGATAACGTCGAATTTGACAACGCCATGATATTTGTCATCCGCCGCCTCGGCGGGGGCATAGCCCTTGCCTTTTTGTGTAACGACGTGGATCAGCACCGGGCCCTCGGCATTGTCGCGGACATTTTCAAGGACGGGGATAAGCTGGTCGAGATTGTGGCCGTCGATTGGGCCGACATAATAAAAGCCAAGCTCTTCAAACAAGGTGCCGCCCATCGCCATGCCGCGTGCGAATTCTTCAGCTTTGGCCGCAGCGGTGTAAATCCGGCGCGACAGGCGCTTGGCGACCTTGCTCGCAAGGCTGCGCAATCCCAGATACTCGCTTGAGGACACCAGACGTGACAAATACGCAGACAGCCCGCCCACGGGCGGTGCAATCGACATGTCATTGTCGTTGAGGATGACGACCAGCCGGTTGCCAGCCGCCTGGGCGTTGTTCATCGCCTCATACGCCATGCCAGCGGACATCGAGCCATCGCCGATGACCGCAATTGCCTTGCCCGGCTTACCCGCAATCTTGTTGGCCACAGCAAAGCCCAAGGCGGCTGAAATCGACGTCGAACTGTGTGCGGCACCGAACGGATCATATTCGCTCTCACTACGCTTGGTAAAGCCAGACAGGCCGCCTCCAGTGCGCAAGGTGCGGATGCGATCGCGTCGACCCGTGAGGATCTTATGTGGATAGCATTGATGCCCCACATCCCAGATCAGGCGATCATCGGGCGTGTTGAAGACATAATGGATCGCAGTGGTCAGTTCGACCACGCCAAGGCCAGCGCCCAAATGGCCACCAGTCACTGAAACTGCAGAGATGGTTTCGGCGCGCAGTTCGTCGGCAAGCTGACGAAGCTGCGACGCTGCAAGATTGCGAAGATCCGAGGGTATTTTAACGGTATCAAGTAACGGCGTGTCAGGCGAATGTGTCATGTCATAAGCTTTAGCGCCGTTTTATCGGGCTGTCGAACGGGTAATTGCGGATATTTCAACCGCAATCGGCACAAATCCCCCGCACTTCGATGACTGGACGAACCTCTGCAAAACCAGCCTGTTCCGCCGCTGCGCGCACATGCATGGTCAGCGTGTCGTCATCAATGTGGGTCGCCGTTCCACAGCTATCGCAAATGAGGAAAATGCAATCATGCAGACACCCGGGGTGCGAATTGGCGATATAGGCGTTGGCACTTTCGACGCGGCGGGCAAGGTTGGTCGCAACGAAAAGGTCCAGTATCCGGTAAACACTATTCGGCGCAACCCGCTTGCCGCGTTTTTGCGACACAAGGTCGGCTATATCATAAGCAGACGCCGGCTTTTGAAAGGTTGCAAGCACTGCAAAGATGTCGGACCGCATGTCAGTCCATTGCTCGCCCGCTTTAATCAGCGCAGCTTCTGCTGCTTGCGCAAGCGGCGCGCCTTCATGTTCGTGGTGATGATGTACTGACATATTGACGATGTAGGCCGTGGCGCTGGGCGGGTCAATCGGCGGTCAGAAACCGTTTAGTTTTTCGCTCGGTGGTTAAGTAAATGGCCTAGTCCCAACAGGATGACGCCAATGACTGTAAAGGCAATCTCCATGCCACCATGCGGCAACGTCAATGCGCCGCCCATCATGCCGATGCCAAGTGCGCCAACGGTAGCAGGCAAGAATAACCCGTGATCGCGAAACCCTTTGCCCAGCGCCAATACGCCAAGAATGATGGCGAGAAACAGACCAACTTCATGGATAATTGGGTTTAGGAACAGGCCGCTCGCAGACGCGAGCACAGCGAGCAACGTGGTCGTTACTATACAATGTAGCAGGCACAGTCCGGCAATGCTGAGGCCAAGCCCGTCCCATCGCCATTTGTTCCATACTTGCGCCATGATTGCGGCCCTACACTGATTCGTAGCACGTTACAACATTACATAGCTGATTTGCAGCTGCGATAGCAGTTTTTGCAACCTCCGCGACTTGCGGGGTTTGGCATAAAACGGCATATCGCCGCGTATGGACATCGCTCTGAATTCAGAACCCGTATCTAAACCCCGTGTTGCGCGGCCCGTGGCATTGATCAACTGGCTGATGGCCGTCGCTGCGCTTGTGTTTGCGATGGTCGTGGTTGGCGGTATCACACGGCTAACCGAATCTGGCTTGTCAATTACCGAATGGAAGCCAATCACCGGGGCGCTGCCGCCGCTGAGCGAGGCGAGCTGGGCTTCCGAGTTTGAGAAATATAAGCAAATTCCCGAATATACCGAGATAAACGGCCCAGCTGGCATGACAATTGCGGAATTCAAGTTCATCTATTTCTGGGAATGGGTGCACCGTTTGCTCGGCCGCGTCATTGGCTTGGCTTTTGCGTTGCCGCTTGCTTGGTTCTGGGTGAAGCAAGCCATTCCCGCAGGCTATAAGCCGCGCTTGCTGGCGTTATTGGCTTTGGGCGGGCTGCAAGGCACCATTGGCTGGTGGATGGTCTCATCCGGCCTTTCAGCGCGCACAGACGTGAGTCATTATCGTCTTGCCGTGCACTTGCTGACGGCGCTTATCATTCTTGGCGGGCTCGTTTGGACAGCACTTGATTTGAAGGCGCTCGAGAATAACCCTGCTGCGAAACCAGCAAGGGTCACGCGGTTCACGGCTGTCGTCTTTGCGGTTCTGTTTATCCAGATGCTGTTTGGTGCGTGGGTTGCTGGTCTGAACGCTGGTTATGTATCGAACACGTGGCCATTAATGAATGACCGGCTGTATCCCGATGGCGTAGATACCGCCAATGGGGCTTTCTACGCACTGGTCAACGATCCCTATCTCACGCACTTCGTCCATCGCTGGTGGGCGTGGGTCGCAGTTATCGCACTCGTTCTGCTCTCCCGCCGAGTTAAGAAGGCAGGCGTGCGGAGCGCGTCTGTCGCTATTCACAGCGCCTTTGGTGTTCAGATACTTTTGGGCATTGCTACGGTGATGACAGGCGTCAACATCGTGCTTGCGGTGTCGCATCAGGCGGTTGGCGCTTTGGTGGTCGCATCGACCGTTTGGGGCGCCCATGTGCTCGGTCGCCGGGCAGCATAAACAACGAAGGTATTATTATACCCGTCGTAAAACGCCTGCTTTTGCTTGACTGTCAGGGTATTCATCGCCATTGGCACCGCTTCGCTTGCAGGTCAGGAATGATTCTGCAGTTCTATAAAATTTCGAAAGGTGCGATTAGCGATGAAAACGCTATCCAGAGTTACGAAATCGATCCGTCCGCAGGACGTCGAGAAATCGTGGATCCTCATTGACGCTGAAGGCCTTGTTGTTGGTCGTGTTGCCAGCCTCATTGCCAACATCCTGCGCGGCAAGACCAAGCCAAGCTACACCCCGCACGTTGATTGCGGCGACCATGTCGTTGTCATTAACGCTGACAAGGTGAAGTTCACTGGCAAGAAATTGACCGACAAGGTCTATTATCGCCACACCGGTTACATCGGCGGGATCAAGGCGATTACTGCTGGCAAAATCCTGGACGGAAAGTTCCCTGAGCGCGTCCTTGAAAAGGCCGTTGAGCGCATGGTTCCCCGCGGTCCTTTGGGTCGTGCGCAAATGCGTGCGTTGCACCTTTATAACGGCACCGAGCATCCACATGCCGGTCAACAGCCAACGACGCTCGACGTCGCTTCCATGAACCGCAAGAACAAGGTGGGTGCATAATGTC
>JAZKGS010000017.1:0-26770 GCA_040385805.1 Pseudomonadota bacterium
GGATGTCCAGCGCAATCCAGAAACACGCTAAACACGCTGCAAAAGCGTCACAGCCGCGATTACGCCCGCATGGGAATGGACGATAACGAAAACGCCTGTGTAAGGCGTAACGATCAGTGACGGTCTCGACGCGGGAATAGAAACAATACGCACTTCGCGACATCGCCGAACATGAGAAAACCCCGGCTTTGCCAAGTAATTGATACCATTTATCAATTGCTTTATTTATACACCCTCGTTTGGCCAGTGCCGCAACGATTATGGCGCATGCGACTCTTGTATCTCAGGCCCGACGGGGAAAGGCGCATGCGAGTTATTTGCCACCGAACGCCGCTTTCCATCAAGTTTATTACGTTGGAATCTGGGCTCTGCGGTTCTTTAATGACAAGGCCAGCGCCATACATGTTGCAGCCAATATGATCCAGATTCCGTTGGCCAGAATCGCATTAAACGTTACCGACACCGGATTAGCGGTCTCTGTGATCCGCTCGACCAGCCATGCGGTCGCAGCAATCATGATGAACAGGGCAAGCGCTGGCCTAAGCGTCATGTATAGCGGCCGTTGCGCAAGCACGAATAAAGCAGGTAAAATGGATGCAATCACGAGCAATTGGACAAGTTCGATACCTAGATTGAACCCTAGAATAGTGAGTGCTTTTTCGCTCACATCGAGACCATAGCCGCCAATCACAGTTGCGAATGCCAAACCATGGATAAGCCCGAAACCGGCCGCAACAACTGGCTCCCGATTGGCGAAAATTGGCCGGATCGCATGGATACCCGAAAGCAAAATTGATATCGCGATCAGGATTTCGATTGGTTGCGACGGCAATTGCCACCCAAAAAATGCAGATCCAATCAGGGTTACACTATGCCCGGCCGTAAACGCGGTCGCAATTTTCACGACAAGCCAAATGGTTTCTCGCGAAGTTCGGGTTTTCTCTCCCCATTTTCCGCCGACTGCGACCAGAGGCAGTGTGATAATGAGTGCGACAAGAAACAGAAGATGATCATGCCCCTTGGCAATATGTTTCATCCCGAGCGATACAGCGGTGCCAAAGCCGGCCAAGCGCTTCGCGTCCCCGCGGTCAATTGAAAGTGCGCGCCGCTCGCCCTGCAAAGCGCCTAATATCTCCCGCTTTTCAACAGCTTTTCCGCCACTAAAGTCCTGGCGGGCCAAGAATAGAACCGTGTGCCCCGGGTTTGTCTCCAAAATGGCGGACCACATGATGTCGAACTGTCGCGATGTTGCATTTACGGGGGGCGTCGCTGTTACAATCGCGTGAAGATCCGGCGGTCCTGCGATTTGCACAAATTCGACACTGTCAAAACGCAGCTTCCATTTGCGGCCATCAGAACTTGTCAGCGAGATATTCTGTTCAAGAAACCGCGTTGCGCGCAACACCGACGGCGGCGAGTTGAGCACTGGGTTTCCGGTTGCAAAAGCATATTCGCCCTGAGGAATTATGATGTCCAACACAACACGGTCGCTGCCGAAATCCATTTGTACTTCGGAATTCGGTGTCAAATGAGCATGTGCGGCAGGTGCCCCGAACAACACAAACCACATGAGAGCCACCAAAATAAGCATGCTACGCATCAATGATGTCCAAACCATATTAACGGCGCCGCCGGATCAAAGATATTGGGATTGATTGCGAGTGCCTTGTCCCGCTCCTGCGCGCTTACGTCTTCCTGCCCCAGCATCGCGTATGTTGCGGCAAGCGCCGCATGTTGCTGGGCGCCTCGCCACTGCGTTTGGCGCAAGGGTTCAAGTACCTGCTGTGCTTGCTTTGGGTTTCCGTTTGCAAGATGTGCCCAAGCCAACAGCACGGCGCTGTCACCATAAGGCCGTGCTGCAAAATTCCGGCGTGCTAAATCAAGTGCGACCTTGGGACTTCCGAACAACATCTGATGATCGAACGCATGCCCGTATGCCGCTTCGGGTAAAAGATTAAGGCGCTTTGACCAGATAGCAGCAGACTTGCCTGACCAGTAACGACTTTGCACTGCATTGCCCTCAAGCCGATACAGCGCTGCCAGCGCGTCCATCACTTCGGGATTGCCAGATTGATTGGCGATATTCTCGTAGGCTGATCTTGCGCCTGCGATATCTCCGCGGACCGCACGCATTTGCGTAAGATGCGCCTGGTTTAGCCAATAGCCAGGGAATGCCTTGTCAGCCTTTTCAAAATAACGCTCTGCATTTTCCCAATTGCCGCGCTCCAGTTCGACCGTGCCGACTTGCAGCCATACCGACGACAAGAACATCGGCGATCTTTGCTTGGTTTTATGCGCCGCCGATGCAAAATTTTGAATGGCAAGGTCGCTGTTACCGGTCCGTTGATGGTAACGGCCAAGTCGGAACGAAATGCCGGGTCCATCGGAAAGTGCGGCTGACGCTTGGTAAGTACGAAGTGCGGCTGCGTAACGACCAGTGTAGAAATTGAGATCGCCCCGAAGCGCCAAAGCTTCGGCATTATCCGGCTGAAGGGCAACAACCACGCCATCCAAGTCATTTAACCGCTGCTTCAGACGGTCAAGTTTATGAGACGATGCGGCGAAAACGGCATCGGTCAGCATCGGTCCCGTACCAGCCGAAGTTGATTTTTCTGCCCGATCAAGAGCTGCTTGAGCCGCGGCGAGGTCCGCATAGTCGCCAGTAAGGCGGAACCGGGCCATCGATGCGCGTGCCAAACTTTCCTGGTTAAGCCAGTCGCTTGGGCTTCGGCTAATACGCTCATTGGCAAGAGCGACCTGCTGGTTCACGGCCTCTAGCGCGTCTGCGTAGTTTGCTGGTCCGAAATTTGGCTTCAGATTGGCCAGCTTTTCGACTGCGCTTAATTTGGACGCAGGCGGCGCCACAAACGAATTAGCCACGAAAACACCCGCCATTAACAACCCAACAAGTAAAAGGAGGTTGCGCAAGTTAAAGGCGGGTGGTCGCATCTTTCAGTCAGTTCAGAATGACGGACGACTTTGTCGATAGCAGTGAAGGGGCCATTATCTTGGCCGCGCGCATGGTCGAAGCCCAAGGCCAGTCAGATCGTCAGCCAAGGCGTTCGTCAAGCCAGTAAGCACTGACGTGATCTCGCCTGCAAATCTACCGCCACCGACGACATCATCTTCTGGATTAGCGTCATTGTAGGTATTCTTCATGGCGGAAGAAATCAGTGCCGTTGAAACTGCTGGCATGCCCATTCGGTCCACTCTGGTATAAGCCGTAGGCGCATCCGTCCTGAAATTGAAGTTTGTACCAGTCGTTCCGCTGAGCGGGGGAGAGCCTTGCGGCGCTGCGAGATACGGAAATGTAGAACGGAAGGGGACATCATTCGCCGCTGGGTTGACCGGTACGTTAGCCAGTGTCAGCGGCGATTGTGGTGCGGTGTTGATATCCAGAAAGATTATCGCAAGCGTTACGTCGATGACCGGGTCAGGTAAGCGCCGCCCATTAGGAAAGCCCGACGCCGCTGCAAGATTAAGCGTAAGCGTATCGGGGATCACGGCACCTGCCACGGTAACACCACCCGTGCCTGGAATGGTCTGCGTGAGGCACGAGCTAACGTCAAAATTTGCAGTTGTCGCTGGTGGTGGAGGCGGCGGTGGAGGCGGCGCCGCTGGCGGTGGAGCAACAACCACGGGCGGTGTGTTCGATCCTGTGTCATTGTCACTGCAAGCGGCAGTCGTCAGCGCTAAAGTAATTGGCAAAACGTAAATGAGCTTTGCAAGTTGTGTCTGTTTTTGCATCACAGGTTCCCTCCAAGGCGCGCAGTATCCGTCCAAATGTCGATAGGGCTGGTGCCATTTTCGATCCGGCTGCGCGGAATTTCGATCACGATTCCCGTCAGGTTTTGCCCAGCGAAGAAATTACGTTGATTGTTAAATCGTAGCGTTCCGGTGCTAAGAGTTTCGCGGAAACCTTGAAGGTCAAAGAAGAACGGATCGTCGAAAAGTCCGGCGCGAACGGTCACGCCGTCTTTCGAAAGGTTGGTTTCCACTGGACCGGCAATGGCGCCCGTCACGCCCGGAAGCCCGGTCACTTGGACCCCAAACTGATCGCCCGATGCTGTGGTGTCGCGTCCAAATCGTACGCGTATTGGAAAGTCCGCTGTTGTCCGCGGGCTCGCGTTGGAAATATTGACCGTGTATAATACGTCGCGATCATAGGTTGCAGCGGCTGTGGTGGCTTGTGGTCCTGCAAATGTGACAGCAACGATTACGGAAGAGTCCGTATGCCACGCATAAATATCAGCTATGTCTGCCGGCCTGTCGGGGGTGCTATCGACCGCAGGATCGGTACGCGCGGGTGGGTCGAGGTGGTCAGCAGCGCCAGAATATTGCACTGCACTAAACACTAATAATGGCGCTGCAAGGAGACAGATGCCTCCGGCCAGAAGCCTTTGTTTGGATATTCCCATTTGGCATCCTCCTATGAACTCGTCCCGCTTTTTTGCAGTGACTTGCAAGCAACGGTGATTCCATGGGCCTGGATGCATTTTTAGCCGATATTAGTTGAACTAATTCACAAGCTATTCAGAATTATAAATATTTAAATTGCACTAGAGCTAAATTTCTTGGGAGTATGCCAACTCTGCCGTCGAATGCGGTCAAAGTTCAAAGTCGGCCGGACAACGGACATAGTGCCGACTTAATGTTGATGCTTGGGTTGAAAGCAACGGCCTATCCTGCATCTCCGCTCTCATTCACGACACCTGCCTCAAGGAGAGTGATGAGCAACGCGGCTTGCGGTCCGAGATGTTGGTCCTTTGCGATCCAATATTCATCGGTTGAATGCGAACGCTCGTTAATCCCGCCACGGCTTATGGTTATGCTTGGAATGCCGAGCGACATGGGCAGGTTCGCATCGGTTGACGACGCATTCCGGCTTGGCTCAATGCCCAAGGAAGAGAGAGCCGATTCTGCATTGATGACGAGCGCAGCATCGGCAGCATTTGTCCCCGCTGGACGCTTTCCGAGATCCTTGATTTCAACCGCCAGTAGCTTTTCCGGCGCCTGTCCGGCATTTTCGCTCGTCAAAGTCGCGCTGATTGCAGACCGTAAAATTGCATCGAGCGCTGCAAGGCGGTTGGCGTCCGATGATCGCAGGTCGATCTCGAACGCGCTGTCGGTAGGTATGACGTTTATGCCTATGCCACCTTCCAGACTGGCAACCGAATAGGTCGCCTTCGTTCCCGACGCTGCCACGGATTCGGCACGGTCAAGGAAACCGGCGATGGCTCGGGCTGTCGCGTGATGCGGGTTGACCGTACCAAATGCGCCATAGCTGTGGCCACCTGGACCAGTAAAGCGCACGCGGTAACGGTTCGACCCAACTGCCGTATCGATCAACCGCCCCATTTCGCCGCCATCAATTGCCACGACGCTCCCGATCCCATGGTTCGGCTGGGCAAAGATATGGCGCATACCGCGCAAGTCCCCAATGCCTTCCTCTCCCACCGTCCCCACAAGCAGGATATCGCGTTCGGTGGTGATGCCATGAAGTTCCAGCGCCCGTGCGACCAACAAAAGCGATACCAGGCCGCGTGAATTGTCGCCAATACCGGGGGCCGTAAAGCGATCCCCGTCACGCTTCACAGTCACGTCTACCTCTTTTGAAAAAACGGTATCAAGGTGGGCGGCCAGCATCACAGCAGGACCTTCCACCTTGCCTTTGCGCCGTGCGATCACGTTTCCAACGGCATCAATCTGGACTTGTAGACCACCAGCCTCTTGCAGCATTCGGGCGAAGGCCAGTCCGCGTTTGCTTTCTCCAAATGGTGGCGCCGGTATTTCGGTAAGTTCGATAAGCCGGGCAATGGCCCAGTCACTTTCCAGCCCGGCAATCGTCGCCATTGCTGCATCGACGTCCTTACGTGCGCGTAGTCCCGCAACCGATGATTTGCTTGCAATTGCGGTATCGGGTGACGGCGTTGCTGAACTGCTGCCCTGCAAGTACGGAATCGCAAAGGCAGCAATTCCGCCATTGTCGTGGCCGATACCCGGGGCATAGGCAATCTTCCATTCAAATAGTGCGTCCTCCCCTGCACGTGTACGAGCCGCCTTCAGAAAGCTGTGCCCTCTTGCAAAACGCGTCTGCCCCTGCGCATCGGCTTGTTCGTTTGTGCGAAGGTTCGGATCATTGCGGTCGATGTCTTCGGTTCCAAGTAAAATGGTCAGCGGCCGCTGAAATGCCTTTGCCGGCGAAACCAATCCCGCCGCATCGCCGCTCCAGCCATAAGGGAAAGCCGCATCATTCGGCATCGTGTACCAGCCGGAATTTGCGGCGACCGCCGCGTCCAACCGCGGTGCATCAGCAAAGGCAACATAACGGTGCACAAATTGCCCGCCAGCAGAATGGCCGTAAAGCGCATAGCCGCGTTGGTTGCCAGCGACGCGGCAGACAATCTCATCGAACAAAGGCTCGAGCGCCGAGAATGACCATGATGAACGGGGGTTTTTGCGACCCTTCTCGTTTACGATGTTGCCAAGGTTATAGGAGGCTGTGGTCGGGAAATCTTTCTTGCCGAATGTTGGTACAACGATGATAAGATTGTGCTTGTCGGCCAAGTCGCGCCATTCGTCGCGATAACGGTCGCCATCGCGTTGTACGCCGTGCATGACGAAAACGATCCGGCTACCGGCTCCTGCGGTGTGCGGCCTGTGCACGAACACCGGCAGCTCGGGCCCTGACCAACCTGAAAAACGAATTTGCGATGATCCTTGCGCAAGCGGCTCGCACTCTTTTGCTTCGGCCGGCAAAGCCGCAAAAAGCGGCGCGAGGCACATGAGCAGGCCTGTAAAGCGATGGATCATACGTAGGTTCATCCTGTTTTCTCCGGTTCAACTTGAATGATGGCCTTGTCCGTCATCACCTGCATCATTCGCGTGGAACTTCCTTTAGCGCCAAAACCAACGCGGGTATCATATTTTGCGCAAGTGCGTCGGCTGCGGCACGAACCGCGGCCGGATCTGCGTCATCATCAACCTCATAAGTATAGGCTGGAATGCCAAATGTCGCGTTGAACCAGTTTTTCGTCGTACCGGCACCGGGATTGGCATCGCGCGGCTCGATCTTAAATGGATACCCTTTTATCGCGGTTTCCTTGCCGCTCAACCAGGTCGCCAGAAACTTTTTCCCTTGCGCGCTTACCTCGGTACCCTGAACATAAAACAGGTTGCGGTTGGTTGAATGAAAATCGAGCATGAGCACTGGTCGTACTTCGGGGGGGAAACCTGCAAGCGCATTTTTGACCGCGCGGGTTTCGGGCTGTTTAAAAATGCCCCAGTCGCGATTGAGATCCACCCCGCCTAGGTTTGCGCGCCAGTGACCGCGGGCGACACCATCAGGATTGAGTAACGGCACGATCAGGAACTGGAACTCCCGCCCGTCAATCGTACCCGATCGCACCATCTTGGCGATAGCAAGCGAGAACGCATCCATGGCGGTCGCGCCGGTTACTTCGGGTGGATGCTGCCTGCCGAGCAAGACCACAAGGCGAGGGGCCTTCGCATTGCCAAGACGCACTGCTGTAATCGGCCGTCTATCGTGAGACTGACCCAATATGATCTTTTTGCCTTTTCCAATTTTTGCGAGCTGCGTAACCAACGTGTCGTAATGCCGCGACGTCACGAGTGGCTGGCCGCTGACGATGCCTTCCCCCGGTGGAAGAGTGATTGACGCCATGCTGGCATCTTCTGCCACTTTGACTGAAAACGCCGCTGGATCGCCCTGTCCTTGCCATTTTGGAGCATAACGGTGGCGAGCGCCAATATAGCGCACATGAACTTTCAGTCCGCCCTCTGCAGCGGCGCGGTAGCGAAAGGCATACCAGGGGCTTGGGTTGATGGGCGGCAGATGTTCGGGGGTGACCAGAATCGACAATGTCCGTTCATCCTCCACATAGCACGTGGAACGGGACGCGCCTTCAAAGTCGAATTGAACGCTGCCCTGTGCTGTCTGGCATCCCGTTAGCGACGGTTTTGAAGCACGCTCGGACGAAGGTCCGGGGGGGTGCGCATGCACAACCGCCCCCGCCCCAATCGCAAGCCATGCGGCGAGCAGTTGCCAAAGTCCCGCTCGCTGCATCACATCAAAACTTCTTGCGGAGTTCGACGTGGAAGACACGACCGCGTGCAGTGTATAATTCGCTGTAGAAACCATAGGTTTCATCGGCGAGCGGCGGATCCTTGTCGAACAGGTTGTTGATTGCGAAACGTAACCGGGTCCCGTTGAGAGCTGTGTCGTTATCGATTGTATATGAAATCGACAGATTGGTGAGGAACTGGTCGTTGACCCGGAAAAAATTCGCATTGGGGTCATCTGAAACAAGCAATGTGTCACGCACGACGCTCGTATCCCATACCTTGCCTGTATACTGACCGAACACGCCAATTTCGACGGGACCGCTTTCCCAGTTGATTGACCCGCTAACCCGCCATTTGGGACGGCCATCGATTTCGAGCAGTTCGCCCAATCCGCCAACGGTGACGTCGGCCGGCAGCGCACCGGCGGCAATGCCGGCAAGCAGTTCTTCGCCGTCGACCCCGGCGGACTGAACAAAACTTTTCAATCTTGCGGCGTTAAGCCGAAGGCGGAACTTGCCCAACCCGAATTCCGGCACACTGTATATCATTCCGAAATCCCAACCCTTCGACACGCGGCTGTCGAGGTTCAGATAGGGATCGAGAACCTGAACGATCCTGCCTGTTGGGGCAAGACCAGTTCCGGTGAACAATGCGATATCATCGGCAGTTGGTGTGGCGCGGACAACATTCGGATTGGTGCTGCCACCAAGGCGACGCAGAAGGTCCAGCGCAATCGCGTTGTCATCACCAAATGTGCCGACCAACCCGGTCTGTTTGACTTGCCAATAGTCGGCGGTGAGTGTCAGACCCGGTATAAACATCGGTTCCAGCACAATACCAAGGTTGATGCTCTCGCTATCTTCCGGCTTGAGGTTGCGCGCACCAGACCGGAAACTGATCACACCGGCTCCCGGGCAGGCGTCTAGACTTGATAAGAGGCCTTTTCTGACCTGTGCCTGGCAAAACACGAAATCGTCACGGGTGTTGGACCGGGTTGTGCCGTCATCATTTACCTGAACCAGATTGGGTGCACGGAAACCTTGTGACCACGCCCCGCGGAAAGTAACACCCGGGACTGTGGTCCATGATGCGGCCACGCGGGGGACCATGGCGGTAGCGTCGATATCTTCAAAACGCTCAATCCGTCCGGCCATCTGGACATTGAATTCCTCAACCAGAGGTATGTTCATGTCTGGACTGATCACTGGCACGAAAAGCTCGGCGAACGCCGAATAGACCACGCGTGTTCCATCTGTATCTGGCGAGGGGCTTGTCCCGGCCACATCGCTGCCATTGAACACGCCAGTCACACTGTCAGTGAACGTAATTGTCCCATTGAGCCGCGGGTCGCGATTATCGAAAAAGGTTTCGCGGCGCCATTCTACCCCTGTTGCCACGCCAAGGTTCCCGCCGGGCAGGGAAATAAGATCATCACGGCTGATCTTGAAGTCCGCAAGCGCAAGGCTGGTGCCTCCTTCGCGGAACACGTCAATGCGGAACGTATCGATCACCGATGCCAGATTTGGTGTGCAATCGCCTTGACCGGGATCGTCGAGACAGCCGCCGTTGAAGGGATTATAAGCATCAGGCGTTGTCCGGTTAATCGCCTGTTGCATGGCGGTAAGCGAAACACGGTTCGTTTCAATATCTGTCACTTTCGATTTGGAATATACGAACCCTGTGTCGAAATCCCAGGCGCCGAAATTGCCCCGGAGGCCCCCGACCAGACGAAAGGAATCTTTGTCGACAAATACACCGCGGTTGCCGGCATCAACGAAGCGATACCGTTCCATGATCACATCTGCCCCGCCTGCAGGGATGGTAGTACCGGGCAGACGATTGGGATTTGCTCCGCCGCCAGCCAGAGTGGTCGGGCCGAACGGATTCCAGTAGGCGTTGCGCGAAATACCGACCGGAACCGCGCTGAGTATCGCCGACGCATCGTTGAACCGTTCATTTTCTGATCGATAATAGCTGCCCTCAAAATAGGCTTCGACATTGTCGCTCAGTTCATAGCTGAGCAATGCCATCGCATTGTAGCGGTTCTTGCGGCTGATCAGAGTGTTGCCGAAAATGGTGTTGTACCGCACGGCCGTAGTTGGCGTCTCACCGTTGCGGGCACATATGCCGTTGCCGAAACTGAGCCGGCAGCCAGTGAAGGTGCTTGGCTGAAGGTAAAAGTCATCATCGTTGATAGGCGTACGGTTCGAAGGCGCCTGGATATCAAACTGGCCGAATGGACCGAATGTATTGCGGTTATTAAACGAGGCATCGCCTTCGAAATCGGTTCCTGCCACCAAACGCGTGCGGTCATCGTCGCGCGAATATTCACGCTTTGACGCGCTAAGGCCGTTTTCGTGGAAATGTCCGCCATAAACGGTCAGATTGCCGCGACCTCCGCCGAAATCGAAACCCAGCCCGCCAGTGATGGAGTAGCTATATAGGCTGGTGCCTTCTGACGCGCGCCAGTCGCCCTCAAGGAAACCGCCATTCATGTTGCCTTTGAGCACGGTATTGATCACACCTGCGACAGCATCGGCCCCGTAAATAGCTGATGCGCCGTCGCGCAGAACCTCAATCCGGCGTACGCTGCCAGGAGCAATCTCGTTGGTATCGGGGCTGACCACTGGCACCAGCAGTTCGGTCTGGAAGCCGGGGTGCAAGTTCATCCGCCGACCGTTTATCAGCAGCAACGTATTGCCGGTCCCGAGATCGCGCAGGTTAACCGAACCTACATCACCGCGCACATTGTTCTGGGTGGTCGCATTCTGTTCATTGAACGCAACGGTGCCCGCCTGCGGAATGGATCGAAACAACTCGTCGCCCGACGACGCGCCAGTGTTCTCGATCTGTTGTTCGTCAAGCACCGTGACTGGCAAGACGTCATTAATCTGTGCACCTTGGATCTGCGACCCGGTCACGACGATAGTCGGCTCTGCTTCCTCAGTTGATTGGGCTACCGGGGCGGCTGCATCTTGTGCGTACGCCATGGTCGCCGTCATCAATCCGGTGGTGCTGAGCAATGCCAGCTTGCACAATATCTTGGTTGACATCATCATTCTCCCTGCTTGTTTTGTAACGTTTTTTGTGAATTAAACCATTTTAGGAACATTTCCGGCCACTGGCTCAGAACCTGTTCCGGGCGACCGAGGCCCCAGCCATGTCCACCATCTCGAAACAGGTGCAGTTCTGCCGAAGCACCAGCAGCATTGAGTTTCTCGAACAGCATAATGCCGTGCCCCGGTGGTGCAATTTTATCGTCAGCTGATGCAAATATGATCGTGGGCGGCGCGTCGGCATTGGCATAGGTATCGAGAGACCAAGCAATTTCTGCCTCGGCACTGGGGGTTTCACCGATGATTTCGCGCCGCGTTCGGGTGGTATCATAGGGTTTGCGCAGTGACACGACCGGGAACAGCAGCACGGAGAAATCAGGTCTCGCGCTGGCTTGCTCATATTTATCAGTCCCGGCATATAGCTGACGATGCGGCTGTAGTGCGGCAAACCCGGCAAGATGGCCACCTGCTGAAAAACCCATGACCCCGATTTGCTTGGGGTCGATGCCGAATTCGGCTGCTCTGGTGCGAACGATCCGCATCGCCCGTTGCACGTCCATGAACGGGGCTGAGGCTTCCCAACCGTCGTTTGGCAGCCGGTAAAGTAGTTCGAACACCGTAAAGCCACGTTCTTGCAGCCAACGTGCAATGGGTGTGCTTTCTTTCCATAATTGAATTCGGAAATACCCGCCACCGCCGCACACTACAACGGCGGCGCCGTTTGGCTGTGCAGGACGATAAACGCGCATGCGCGGGGTCGAGATATTCGAAAGTGCTCCAAAGCCTGCACCAGCATCGCCCAGCTTCTCTGCGCCCGTCGTTCCGCCTCCGCCCGGAGGCTTGCCGGGCCATAAGGGGATTTCTTCCCACTTTTGGGCAAAGGCAGGAACAGCCACGCCCAATTGCAGTGTGCCCATCACCGTTATCGCGGCAAGGTTGCCCAATATTTCGCGTCGCCTGATCATGATGCCTCTCTTAAGGCCTCTACTGCCAGTGCCTCGCTGCGTGGTCCGCTTCGTTCGTGCCGTTCGATATCTTCTTCCGGAAGAGCCATGGGCTTGCCTGCCATCGCTGCAGCCAGCCTCTCTGTATCCAGCGCCCCTTCCCATCGCGCCACGACTATGGTTGCCACAGCATTACCGATAAAGTTGGTCAGCGCGCGACATTCGCTCATGAACCGGTCGATGCCGAGAATAAGCGCCATGCCGGCGACGGGGACGGACGGTACGACCGATAGCGTTGTTGCAAGAATTACAAACCCGGCACCAGTAACACCTGCGGCACCCTTTGAACTGATCATCGCGACCAGCACCAATGCCAACTGGTCGGACATGGAAAGATCGATCCCGACAGCTTGAGCGATGAATAATGCAGCCAATGTCATATAGATATTCGTGCCATCAAGGTTGAACGAATAACCCGTGGGAACCACAAGGCCGACCACGGATTTCCGTGCACCGGCAATTTCCAGTTTTTCCATTAAGCTGGGCAACGCTGCCTCTGACGACGACGTGCCAAGCACGAGGAGAAGTTCCTCGCGCAGATAACGGATCATCTTGAAGATAGAGAAACCGGTGAAATATGCGACAGCACCAAGGACGACGATCACGAAGAAGAGCGACGTGATGTAAAAAGTCGCCACCAAAGCAGCAAGACTGGCAAGCGACGCGATGCCGAATTCGCCAATCGTAAATGCGATCGCGCCAAATGCCCCGATTGGCGCCAGTTTCATCAACATGTGGACGAGTTTGAAGATTACCTCGTTGAATGAGGCAAGGACGTCGAGCACGAGATCGCTGTGCGGGCGGGTTGCGGACAATGCCAGCCCCATGAGGATCGCAACGAGGAGAACCTGCAGGATGTTGCCCTCGGTCATCGCGCTGAATAGTGTTTCAGGAATCATGTTCAGCAAAAAGCCGGCAATTGTCTGGCCTTCTGATGTTTTGGCATAATCCTGGACTTTGCTGGCATCGAGCGTGGCAGGATCAATGGCAAGGCCTGCGCCTGGCTGGACGAGGTTGCCGACGACAAGCCCGATTACCAATGCCAGCGTCGAGAAAAACAGGAAATAGGCAAATGCCTTTCCAGCAACGCTGCCCACGGATGACAGGTCGCGCATACCTGCAACGCCGGTCGCGACGGTGAGGAAGATGACAGGGGCAATGATCATCTTAACCAACTTGATGAAGCCGTCACCCAGTGGCTTTAACGCCGACCCTGTTTCAGGATAAAGATGGCCCAACAGCGCACCCAAAAAGATAGCCACCAGCACCTGGACATAAAGTTGCCGATAAATCGGTATCCGAACCGGCGTTATTGCCCCGTCTGTGGTCGGCACTATTGCCCGCATTATTTTCCCCTCCTCCGGACTTACTGTCCGGTTGCAAGCAGAATAAGGCGACTGCAAGCGTAAACAACCAAAAAGGACGCAAACATAAAAACATGTTAATACAAATATATATCGTAATGCAGCATCATATAATTCCGGAATTTCAGACAAATTACTTGCCTAATATGCGGATATCCAGAAATACTGCGAACACTGTTTCTTAGCATCGTGGGTTTGCGCGTCAGTGTCCGAGCGCACATTGCACTTCAATATGAAAGGTCAGCGCCATTGCCGGTTACTCATGGCTTACTGCAGCAGCTGCCCATATTGGCTCCATTTGACATAGGATCGGGAATCCTGCCGTCGGGCAATCGATGAATCTGGGGCGGACCTTGCCATTATCGCCACGCCCCGGGCGCGGGTATCTGGCAGGAATAATCGCGATAGGATTGTTGCTCGCTGCTACATTGGGTCTGCTAGCGATCGATCGCACCATGCGCAGCTCGGCTCTGGATGAGGCCCAGAAGGCGGCACAAAACGAGGCTGCAATTCTTGCAGCCGGGTTAGAAAGTGAACTGGACAAATTCAGTCTGGTTCCATTGGTTTTAGCACGCGATCCGCAAGTTCAATCGCTTATGGTTGGTGACGGCCGGCAGCGAAACGGGCTCAACCAGCGCCTCGAGCAACTCGCAACCCAAACGGGTGCAGCTGTGATCTATCTGATGAACCGCGATGGGCTGACGTTGGCGGCAAGCAACTGGAACCGGCCAGACAGCTTTGTCGGCTCTAATTACGGGTTTCGCCGATACTTTAGTGATGCGCGTGCGTCCGGTGTGGCGACCGAGTTTGCGCTGGGCACCGTAAGTCGGCGACCGGGATTGTATATCGCCCGGCGGGTCGATTCGCCTACTGGGCCAGTCGGGGTGGTGGCTATTAAAGTCGAGTTTAACGCGCTGGAGGCTAGCTGGGCAAAGGCTGCCGCTGGAGTTTACGTGACCGATGCAGATGGCGTGGTTCTTGTTTCCAGCAATCCGGACTGGCGGTTTAGCACCACGCTTCCAATTGCGCCGGGACAGCGCGATGCAGAACAGGATCTGCGGCAGTTCGGTAAGGCACAGCTCCCGCGCTTCGATCCTGCCAGAGGTAAAGCGTATATGGTTACACCCACGCTCATTGAAAGCCTGCAACCCGTTGCGCCATTTAGCTGGAAACTGCACTTGCTGTCCGATCCTTCGACCGCGCTAGCGGCGGCCAAGGCGAACGGGCGTTTATTGTTTCTCCTGTTGCTGGTGCTCGCCAGCGCGGTGGCTGCGTTGGCCATTATTGGCATCCGCCGACGCGAGGCCAAAGCAGAAGCGCAGGTCACTGAACGGACAGAGCGTTTGCGCGACCAGCTTCAGCAGGCCAACCGGCTAGCGACACTTGGCCAAATTACCGCGGGCGTCGGACACGAAATCCGCCAGCCGATCGCTGCTATTCGCATTCTTGCGGAGACCGGCGAGCGGCTGGGCGAGCGCGGGGCCTATCAACAAGCAACAACGAACTTTACCCGGATCGTCGCACTGACCGACCGGATCGGTGCCATTACAGATGAGCTTCGCCGGTTCAGCCGCCGGGGGAATCGCGAGCCGCGTGAGGTTCCCTTACGTCAGGTTATCGACGGTGCTTTATTGCTGCTGCGCGACCGGGTGGCGCTACTTGAGATCGACCTTTCTCTCCCGTCCGAACCATCAATGGACCTTATCGTACGCGGCGAGCATGTTGCGCTGGAACAGGTGCTGGTGAACCTATTGCAGAATGCATTTGACGCAACCGGGCGAGGCGGAAAGGTCAGCATAGACATAAGCGAACTGGGCCAGTTTCGGCAGCTTTCGGTCACCGACAATGGCCCGGGGTTATCACTGGAACAGCGCTCCAGCCTTTTTCAGCCATTCGCGACTACCAAGCCTGACGGGCTTGGTTTGGGGCTGGTGATTTCGCAGGACATCATGCGGGGACTTGGTGGCGACGTGGTTGCAGAACAGGCAGTGCAGGGTGCGTGCTTTACGATGCGGATCCCTGCTCCATGATGAACCAGCAACCCGTTAATGTTGTTCTGGTCGAAGACGACGACGCCCTTGGGCTGGCCGTCGCCGAAGCCTTGCGGCTGGAGGGTATGGAGGTTTCGCTGTTTGGCGATGCCGATAGTGCGCTGGACGCTATCCCGAGTGATTTTGCTGGCGTGGTGGTGAGTGATGTCCGCCTGCCAGGCATGGACGGTCTTGCCTTGTTCGCGCGGATTCAGGCAACAGATCCCGATTTGCCGATGATTTTCACAACCGGTCATGGCGATGTGGAAATGGCAGTTGCGGCGATGAAAGATGGGGCAGCGGATTTCTTCACCAAACCTTATTCTTCGGCGGCATTGATCCGCGCAATCACTATCGCGGCAGAGCGGCGTCGGCTGGTGCTGGAAAACCGCAGGCTTCGTCTTGCCCTCAAGCAGCAAGCGCAAAGCAGGTTCATTGGATCATCGGAGTTTTCGGTTCGGCTCCGCGCGATGCTCTCGGCTGTCGCTCAAGCGGAGGTCGATGTGGTGGTCGAGGGTGCGACCGGTACCGGCAAAACCTTTGTTGCCCGACTGATTCATGAACTGGGCCCGCGTCACAGTCGGCCGTTCATCGCAGTTGATGCAGCTACGCTAACGCATCAAGATGCCGATCTTTTGCTTTTTGGAAGGGAGCCAGGCCGGGGCGGCTTGTCGCGAACCGGGCTGATCGAGCGAGCCAATGGCGGAACCATTTTGATCGACGAGATTGAGGCAGCGAGTCCGTCGTTACAGGCCCGGCTGCTATCAGTCGTGGGGACAAGATCTATCCTCCCTGCCGGGGCGGAGCGTTCCCGCAAGCTGAACCTCAATTTTGTGGTAACGCGGCAAATGTACGATCGGCTCACTCAAACGGATAATGAAAGAAGCCCGTTTCATGAACGGTTAAGTGCCGTCCGGCTGACGATGGCCCCGCTGACAAGGCGGCGAGAGGATATCGCCGCCCTGTTCCGCCATTTCCTAAGCCGACATGAAGCCGAGCTTAAATTGTCACATCGCGGGGTAACCGATAAGGTCTGGCAACATTTGCAGACTCACGACTGGACTGGCAACGTTCGCGAACTCGAAGCGTTCGCCCGAACATGGGCAATAGGTTTTGATTTGCCCGATAAGGAGACGCAGCCTTCAATGGACGGCCGTCCGCTCCACCATAGGGTGGCGGAGTTCGAACGAACTGTGATCGAGAATGCTCTGCGAGCGGTTGGCGGAAATGTTTTCCAACTTGAACACGCGTTGGGGACTCCCCGCAAAACGCTATACGACAAATTGAACCGCTACGGATTAAGGCCGAAGGATTTCCGCCCCGCATGCGACAGGCACGAGAACGAACAGATCAAGTAAGCATTCGCTTTGAACAGGACGCGGCGTGTCATCCTTAACGTTACAACGACCAGCTGGCTTACGCGACTTTTCTTATGTCCCGTTTAAAGCCCCCGCCGAACTGCGCAATGAGCGCGGAGGCATCCTTTGCGGGTACCGGGCGACTGTAGAAATATCCCTGTACCTGCTGGCATCCCTCGTTGCGCAACAGATCAGCCTGCTCCTCATATTCGACACCCTCAGCCAGAGTTTCCATGCCAAGCGCGTCTGCGAGCGTCGTGATCGCGCGGATGATCGCCGATGCTGGCGCGCCCGATTGCAGGTCCATGACAAAGCTACGGTCGATCTTGATCTTGTCGAATGGGAAGGATCGCAAATAGCTTAACGACGAATAGCCCGTTCCAAAGTCATCCAGCGCGATACGAACGCCGACATTACGCAGATTATGAAGGCACTTGAGCGTATTTTCGACATTTTCGATAAAGATCGACTCGGTGATTTCAAGCTCAAGCCTGCTCGGCGAGATGCGCGAAGCGGCAAGTGATTGAATGATCACATTGCTGAGATTGGCGCTGCGGAATTGAAGTGGCGATATGTTCACCGCTATCCGCAGTTCCTCCGGCCATAATGCGGCCTGACGGCAAGCCTCGCGGATAACCCATTCGCCAATAGGTATGATGAGATTGGTTTCTTCCGCGATGCCAATAAATTCAAGCGGATTGACCAAGCCGCGGTCTGGATGAATCCAGCGGAGCAACGCCTCAAAGCCAGTAAGCCGTTCCTTTTCCAGGCTGTACAGCGGCTGATAATATAGCTCGAACTGGCCGGTTTTAATCGCATTGCGAAGGTCTATTTCGACCTGTCGCCTTTGACGTGCCTGCTCGTCCATCGCGGGCTCAAAAAACTGGTAGCAGCCTTTGCCCTCTTGCTTGGCGCGGTAGAGCGCGAGGTCAGCATTTTTCAAAAGCTCCGTTACCGTTCGCCCGTCATTTGGCGCAATGGCAAAGCCAATGCTGGGCTGAATAGGTACCGTGTGGCTGTCGACCATGAATGGCTCGTCAAATATCTGATGCAGCTTTTGTGCAAAGTTGACATAGCCCGTGCCCGCTTCCGCACCACTTGCCATAATGGCAAACTCATCGCCGCTGAGGCGCGCAATAACATTGTTGGGCAGTTGCTGTTTCAGACGCTCGGCTATTTGCTTTAATAACCCGTCACCTACTGGATGGCCTAACGTATCATTGACCAATTTAAAGTTGTCGAGGTCAAGATAACCCAGGACGAGCCCGCCAGTGGAATCGAGCCGCGCAAGTGCGAAATCCATCTGTTCAGCGAAGAGTTTTCGATTGGGCAGGCCAGTCAAAATGTCGTGAAGCGCAATATGCGAGATCTTGCGTTCACGCTCTTCAATGGCGTCGACCATGAAGTTGAAGCTTTCGGCAAGGCGGCCAACCTCATCTTTTGTTTCAACTTCGACAAATGTGCGTTCCCCCGAACTGAACTTGCGGGCTGCCTCGTCAAGCTTGGCGATGGGCAGGGTAACACCTTTGGCAACGAACCCGCCCAAGGCAATCACGGCGCCCAACGCAACAATGGTGAGCCCCAACAACAACCAGAATATCTCCCGATATTCCGAAAGCGCCATAGTCAGCGAGTGGCTCAGGACGAGGCGTGGCCGCAATTGGTCGCCCAAGGGTTGAAGCTTGGAAATGCTGTAAAGCATCCGCTCGCCGGCGACATCGACTTCAGTGGTTTCGCCCTGCGCGCGGGCTGCGTCGGACAATGCGTCTGGTAACTGGCTGGCCATTTTGACCTCGGCCTCAAGATCGATTGCGGCAAGTTGCGTGAGGCGTTGCATGGTGGCCTGATCCAGCGGCTGCGCCAGTATCAGCCAACCGGCAAGGTTGGGAATTTCGATTGGCGCGGCAACGGCACTGGCGAGTTTGCCATCTGTCTCAATGATGCCAGCTTCTTTACCAGAATCGAGGGCGTTTGAGATGCTGGCCAGTTCTGACTTCTTGATACCGGCGACATTACCAATGATGCTGCCGTCGATACCCACAACAAAAGCGTATGAAACAGAAGCCCTGTCCTGAAGGCTTTCCAGCGCGCTTGCAACGGTAGCGGCATCCCCCAGAGCAACGGATTCGCGAAAGCCGAAGTCGCGCGATAATATTTCGGCTGAACTGCGCATCTGGCGCGACCGCGCGGCGAGGATTTCGTCAAATACGGCGGCGTTCGCGCCCATATCTTTTGCGATCGTTTGTTCGGCATAATGTTCAACCCCAAACGAGCCGACAACGATCAAGACGCTGGCAATGGCCATGAACAAAGCGGCATATGCCGCCGTGATACGGTGCCGCAGCATCGCAAAGTTGACAGGTCTTGGAAATCGCACGTCAGTTTTGCCGGACATTAAGTGTGAAGCGGCGTTCGTTTCCACCAGCGATCAGGCTCGTTTGAAAAGCGACCTCATTATTGGCAGCACGCGCTTGTGGATGCCAGACTTTTACAGTGGCTGCACCTGCGCTTAGGCCGGTTAATGTCACCAGGCCTTTATTGTCGGTTTTGGCTGCGAAGGGCGTATCAACGACCTTGATATAGCCGCGCATATTGTCGTGGATATTGCACCCCAAGGCGACGCTGCCCGCGATGGGGAATTTTTGCGACCTGCTTTGGTCTTTGCCATAAAGATTGATTTCAAACCGTGCTGCTTTTGAAAAGCTGTATACGCTGTGCCGGACCCGGTCGAAATTTGGGAAGCTGATCGACGATCCTTTGGCAGCAATCAATGTGCCCGGTGCGAACGCCAGATCTCGCTGCGCCATGACATTTGGGCCGAACCGCATTGGCTTGTTTGCTGCCGTGGCAGGATAGACCATAACCACGGCTTCGCGAACGGGAACGCCGCGTGCATCTTTTACTGTAACCGAGACGCTTGCCTCGCTCGCGCCAAATGCCGAGGCACCTACTGATAAACAGGCAAAAAGTGTAACGACATGTAACGCGATTTTTTCCATGCGGCTCGTCTGGCAGCAAATTGTTAACGCTTGGCTAAACTTGCGCGGCGAAAAACGTATGGCGTGGTTAACGTTCCATTTACAGCCCACGGCTAGGTCCATCATGTAAATTCGGACGAAAGATGCAATCACATTGCGTAAACGACACTCTTGCTTAGTTGCCTTACTCCTTGCCGCCACGCTTTTGGCTAACCCCGCGCAAGCGAATAGCCGCGATCTGGAGTCGGGGGGTAAATTGCGGCTCACCAATGGCGTCACCTCAGTAGAAGGAGCATCGGGAGGCGGATTGGCTAGCTGGGCAGTGATTGCTGGTAACGCCACGGATGAGGGCATCGGCGCATCGGCTCATGTCACATTGGTCGAACTGCCGGATTACCGGTTGCAAAGCCACGGATTTGCGATCGGCTTTTTTGACCGTCTCGAACTGAGTTATGCACGGCAAAATTTCGATACCAAGGCAGTTGGCGCTACTTTGGGGCTGGGGCAGGGGTTCAAGCTTAACCAGGACATTTACGGCGCAAAGCTTCGCCTGACGGGCGATTTGGTCTATGGTGCGCCTGCACTGCCGCAGATTTCCGTCGGCGCAAACTATCGCAAAAATCTCGACCCGAGCGTTGCGGCTTTCGTTGGTGCAGCCCAAAGCAGCGACGTCGATTTTTACCTCAGCGCAACGAAGTTGATCTTGTCACACTCGGTTTTGTTAAACGGCACTGCGCGCCTGACTCGCGCCAATCAGTTTGGCCTGTTGGGCTTTGGCGGGGACAAGCAGACCGACCGGTCATTGGAATTTGAAGCATCGCTTGGCTACCAATTCTCTCGGAGCCTTCTGGTTGGCGGCGAGTATCGGACGAAGCCCGACAACCTGTCGATTGCCGCCGAGGATGCCGCTCTCGACCTGTTCGCGGCATGGGCGATCAACGATAATTTCACCCTGACCGCTGCTTATGCGGACCTTGGCAATATCATCACGCAAGATAAGCAGCGCGGCGCATTGCTGTCGCTGCAAGCCGCATTTTGAGGACGCTTATGAACGAACTATTACTGGCCTTGATCATGCTCCAAACGTCAGCCGAATTGGATATGACCGCAAATGCAGACGAAGCCGACGTCGTGGTAGAGACAGAAATTTTTGAGGAAAAGCCCGATCCCGTCACGGGTGAATTGGCTGTTGATCCGTATGTACAAAGCAACGAAAATGCAGGAGCAAAGCCATTCGCTTCGCCATCCATGGCCGGTCAATTTGGCGGGCAGACGGGCATTCGCATCCTGACCGACCGGCTAGTTGAAATCAGCCATGACGACGCACGCATTTCTGACATTTTCAAAGGGCAGGATTTGGTCCGCTTGCGCCGCACTTTGTTTGAGCAATTTTGCTACATACTGGCGGCTGGCTGCGATTATTCTGGCCGCGACATGCGCGCTGCGCATGCCAATATGGGCTTGGAACGCAACGACCTCAACGCACTGGTGGAAAATCTTCAGCGCGCGATGCAGGAGCAGGGTATCCCGTTCGCTGCCCAAAATCGATTGCTGGCCAAGCTCGCGCCAATGAACCGAGCCATTTTGCAGAAATAGCGCTCCGGCGGTTGTCGCTGAAAAGCCAGTCGGCCCGGTTAGTCCGCATAAGATGCTGAAGCTGCCATATCCAACTTTGTAACGGTTTGCGTTGACCTAATGCTGCGCTTAACTGTCTGTTGCGGGCGTAAATTCAATCTGCGCAGCAGCGGCACCCGACATGATGAAGCCGATGGGCCGTTCGGTTTCTTCCTGCAGATGCGCGATGATACTTGCGGTGCGGGCGAGCAATGAAATGCCTTTCAGCGCGGCCAAGGGAAAGCCGACGTCAAGCATGACAGCAGGGATGGCGCCGTTTACGTTGATCGGTAGCGGGCGACCGATTGCCTCAGGCAACACGTCACGGATTGCGTACAGCATGCCGATATGCTTGCCGACAATTCCATGCTCCTCGGCCAAACGCAGCAACAGGTTCGCACGCGGGTCGCCATCTGAATGCTGCGGATGGCCAAAGCCGGGGATTGGCTTTTTCTCCGCACGCAGCGCGATAATCTTGGCTTTGGCAATGTCAGCGGCGTTCGCGCCTTCGGCTTCGGTCGCCTCCACACATTCAGCGTAGAAACGTCCCGCTACCTCGGCGCTACCCAAAACAACGCTGCCGCAACCCAATAAGCCCGCCGCAACCGCGCCATGGAACGCTTCAGGCGCGGCGGCATAAGTCATGCGCGATGCGACCACGCTTGGCACAAGGCCATGCTCTGCAATCGCCGCGAGCACAGCATTGCAGAAGAACAATTGCGTTGGCGTAGGCAGCGTTCCCGTGACGAGCATCCAGAAATAGCTGGTGAAATCGATCTTTCCGATTACGTCCTCGCACAAATCGAGCCCGCGCACATTTATACTGTGCGCGTCCGATGTGCAGATGGAAGTGAAAGGTGCGTCCTGTTTACCGATGCGCATTTGCTACTCCATATTTCGAATTTCGAAGTTGATTTCGTTATTCGAATTTTCTACGGTGAAGTCAAGTGTGGAGACATTTAATGGCAAAGCCGCTCAGCAATATCACTGTTCTTGAAATGGGTACATTCATAACCGGGCCAGCGGCGGGAATGCTGCTGGCGGACCTTGGGGCAACGGTTATCAAGATTGAACAACCCAAGATTGGCGACCCGTTTCGCGCCTTTCGCGGGAAACTGTATAGCCCCCATTTCCAGACCTATAACCGCAACAAGAAAAGCATCACGCTCGACACGCGCTTGCCCGAAGACCTGGCAGTATTTGATGCGTTGCTCGCGGATGCCGACGTTTTCATCCAGAATTTCCGCCCCGGCGTGGCCGACAAGATCGGTGTGGCACCAGCGCGTTTGCAAGGGTTGAACCCACGGCTTGTCTATGCGTCGATATCCGGCTTCGGCAATGAAGGCCCCGACCGTGATCGCCCCGCATTTGACACCGTTGCGCAGGCCGTCAGCGGCTTCCTTCGTCTGTTAGTGAACCCGGTCCACCGCCGCGTTGTAGGGCCCGCCCTCGCCGATGCCATGACTGGTTTCTACGCCGCCTATGGCATCTTGGCCGCGTTATACGAACGCGAACGCACCGGCAAAGGCCGACTGGTTGAAACGTCGATGTTTGAATCGATGGCGCATTTCAACCTTGATGACTTCACGCATTATTTCTCCGACAATCAGATCATGGGCCCTTACAGCCGCCCTAACGTGTCGCAATCTTATGTATTTGAATGCGCAGACGGCGCATGGATTGCCTTGCACATGTCATCGCCCCCCAAATTCTGGGAAAACCTGGCGACTGCAGTTGGCCAGCCGGATATGTTGAACCTGCCGATGTTTGAAAGTCGGGAAGCGCGCATAGAAAATTATGAAAATGTCATCGGCTTTTTGGCGCCAATATTTAAAACTCGCGATCGTCAGACTTGGTGCGATATCTTGCGCGGGTTGGAAGTGCCGCATGCGCCCGTCAACACCTCGAAAGAGGCGATTGAGTCCGAACAGGCCAAGGCGCTTCAACTGTGTATTGAGGATCCAAACGGCCCGCATGGCGTGTTCCGCACCATTAGATCGCCCGTGACTTTCGACGGCGAACGTGCTCTGGACGTCACCGCACCGCCCGTGCTTGGCGCGCATGATGATGAGCTGGTTGCCCCGCTGAGAAGGACTTTAGAAAGGTCGGATTGATGGCTAAGATCGAGAAAGACCCCGAGTATCTCTCGACACTCGAACGCGGTCTTTCGGTATTGCGGGCTTTCGACGATAAACATCCTGAAATGCGTTTGAGCGAGGTTGCTGCGGTAACTGGCCTCAGCCCGGCGGTGGCGCGTCGTTGCCTCAATACGCTGGTCGCTCTTGGCTATGTCGCGCAACATAACCGCAATTTCTTGTTGAAGCCCGAAGTGCTGGCCTTTGGTTCAGCTTTCCATTCGTCGATGCATCTGGAACAAGTGTGCGTTCCACCCTTGCAAGGTTTGCGCGATGAAACCGGAGACAGCGCGTCGATGGTGTCGCTGGCGGGCAGGGACATCTTATACCTTGCGCATGTTTCGACAAACCGGCGCATTCGGTTGGGCGTCAATGTCGGTACGCGCTTTCCAGCGCATGCGACGTCCATGGGCAAAGCCATTTTGGCATTCCTGCCCGACGCCGACATTGAAGAATTTTTGGGCACTGCGCCTTTCGAGAAATTCACAGAACATACCGTTATAACGGCTGACGCCATGCGGGCGCGGCTGAAGTTGGTCCGTGAAAAGGGGTATGACTCCGCTTTTGACGAGCTCGACTTTGGTATTGTTTCGGTTGCCGTGCCCATCTTTGATTCATCGCGGCGGCCGATTGCTGCGGTCAATTGCTCGACTTCGACAACGCGTATTTCGCAGGAAGAACTGATTGCATCGCGGCTGCCATTGCTGCGCGACGCCGCCGCCGAGATTGAATCTGCCCTAAGGAGATTTCCATCCCTAGCAATCGCGCTACAGGCAGACTCATCTGTATAAATATTCGCATATCGAACTTGACTTCGATTTCCGAAAGATTTAATGCCGTGTGATACGCTTCGGTGATAGAAGGCGTTCGACATAATCCGGGGAGGATGAAGAATGGCATTTCAGTCTGCAAAATGGGCTTCTGCGGCCTTAATTACATTGATGGCGTCTGCTGCTGCCGTGCCGAATATGGCCTATGCGCAAGATACGACCGCGGAAGACGCGACACAGGAAATCGTCGTGAGCGCACTGCGCCGTGACCAGAACTTGCAAGACGTGCCAGCCGCGGTGACTGCCTTCAACACCGAAACAATCGAAAATGCCGGCATTGAAAAGCCGCTTGATTTCATCAACCTTACGTCGAACGTTAATTTGGTTGAAACGCAAAACTCGGGCAACGCATTCATCATCATTCGCGGCATCACGCAGGCGCGTAACAGCGAGCCTTCGGTCGCAGTCGTCATTGACGGTGTGCAGCAAGTGAACCCTGCCGCGTTCAACCAGGAACTGGTCGACATCGCGCAGATCGAAGTCCTTAAGGGCCCGCAGGGTGGCCTATATGGTCGCAATGCTATCGGCGGCGCGATCATCATCACCAGCCAGAAGCCGACCGACGAATTTTCGGGCAGCATCAAGGCTGGCATCGACAACGGCTTTGGCTGGAACGTGCGCGCCGGCATCAGCGGGCCTTTGTCCGACACCGTAAAGTACCGCGTCTCGGGTTCGTATCGCGATACCAAGGGCTATCTGCGCAACACCTTCCTTAACGAAGATGCTGACCCAGTGAAGGACTTGTCCGTCCGGGGCAATTTGTTGTTTGAACCCGGCAATGGCTGGACCGCCGATTTGCGCGCGTCTTATGCGCGGCTCGAGACACAGGCTTTGTATTTCAACATCGTCAATGATGTGAATGACGTCAGCCTGCCGATCCGTGTCAACAACCGTGGCATTAACAACCGCGACATCCTGAACGTTGCAGCAAAATTTTCGTATGAAGGTGATGGTTTTACAGCAACGTCGATTACATCTTATGACACGGTTAAGGAAATCCTGACCGGCGACGCCTTTGACTTCCGGCCAGTCAACGAATCCTTCTTGTTCCGTCCCGCCAATTCACCTTTCGGATTTGGCCTCGGTTTCGGTATCGATATTGCGCAAAGCCAGTATTTGGACGTCAAAGCCGTCAGCCAAGAAATTCGAATTGAATCTCCGAAGAACGACAAATTGTTCTGGATGTTCGGTGGTTATTATATCGATACGCAGCGTTTCATTTCGACTGGAAATCTGGTCGATTTTGGCCAGGGCGTATTTCCAGTGTATCGTACGCCATCGACCAACCCCGCCAGCCCGCAACAGACGTTCTTGGCCGACAGCCAGAACAACTTCGCATGGGCGGTGTTTGGAAATCTCGGCTATGAATTCTCTGACCAGTTCCGCGTCGATGCGTCGCTTCGTTACGACCGCGACAAGCGCGTGAATACGACGCTGACGCCAACCGTGTTCTTGCCGAACGTGCCCGGCTTCCCGCAAGGCGTCACTGGCGAGAAGCGCCGCGCAACGTTTGACGATTTGCAGCCAAAGGTTACTTTGACGTATCAGCCAAGCGATGACGTCACCTTGTACGGCGGTTACAGCCGCGGCTTCCGCTCCGGTGGTTTCAACCAAACGGGTGTTGGTGGTGTCGCGAGCAGCAATGGCATTGTCGGCGTATCAGATATCTTCAAGGACGAAACCGCGAGCACATTTGAAGTAGGCGTGAAAACGCGCTTGCTGGATCGGAAGCTTACACTGAACGCAGCGGCTTATTCGACAGACTCGAAGAACAGCTACTTCTTCGTCTTCCTTGCGGCCAACTCGACGCAGAATTTGGGCAACGTGCCCAAGACCAAAATTCAGGGTTTTGAGATTGAAGCCAATTTCCGTCCAACGTCGGACATTCAGTTGAACGCAGCTGCAGGTTATACCTTCAGCGAGATCAAGGAATTCCCGGATGCGTCGGCCATTGGCAATGAAGCGCCGCTGATTTCGCGTTACACCTACAACCTTGGCTTCCAATATACGCCGCAGTTGACCGATACGCTCGATGGTCTGTTCCGCGTCGATTATCGCCGCACCGGCAAAACCTGGTGGGAGCCGTTCAACACCACCGTTCGTCAACCCGTCGATCTGGTCGACGCGCGCCTTGGTGTGAACAGCGACAGTTGGACTATGGCGGCCTTTGCCAGCAACCTGTTCAACGAAAAATACAACGCTGAATTCTCTCCCGGTGGCTTCGTCTTCAAGGCGCGTCCACGCATTTACGGGCTTGAAGCCAGCTACAAATTCTAAGGTATTTTGCATGACTAAAGTCCTCGTCCTCTATTATTC